>CAZSUQ010000473.1:0-4809 GCA_964609935.1 uncultured Thermodesulfobacteriota bacterium
CCAGGAGGACCCGGGCCCTGTGGGGTCCCGGGATCGACCGGTCCTTTTCGGTTTCCAGTGTTTGTTCCAGCACCGGGTTGGCCCACTCTGAAGGGGTGGTTGCAGCAAACAGGGAGATCTCAAGCATCTCCTTTCCGGTCAGGCGGGCAGGGGTCTCCAGGCGGGTCCTGTCGAGATCCTCCAGGAGTTTCCGGGTCCGGTTGGTCTTTCGAATCCCCTGCCAGACAGCCTGTTCTTCCTGCGGCAGGGAAAAGGCCTCCGAGATCCGGGCCCAGAGATGTTCGATCTCCTGCCTGTACCATTCCCTTGCGTCATCGTCGCGCACATGGGGAGCATCCACCAGTGCCAGGAAGCGGGGGTTCATGTAAAAGGCCCAGTTGTCGTAGAGACGGCGAAGGTGATCGCATCCGGGCACGAACACGAACCCGTCGAGAAACTCGTATCCTCCTTCGAGCCCCTTTTCCAGGCAGTGCCGCGTGTAGCTGCAGTTGAAGATGCCCATGGAGCTGTCCGCCATCTCGGTCCCGGTGCATCCCACGGACCTCATGCGAAAGGACGCCAGGCCGTCCACATTGAGCAGTTCCTCGGGCACATAGCTGCAGAAGAACCCGAGGACCCGGCCACCGTCGGATCGAAACTCCTGGAGCAGGGCGTTCTCCAGGTTCTGCACGGCATCCTCAATCCGCTTGTCGAGCATGAGGGGAATTGCCTCCTGACGAATGCTTGATGCAATGGGGCTCAAAGAGCGGTTTCTTGTTCATTTGCATGCTCCATTTCCATGGACCGAGTCACGGTAAGACCGGAACAGCTTCAACACATGAAGGGTTTTTTCCCGATTGGGATAGGAGCGGTCGTCCACCCTCCCCACAGGCATGACCTCCATGAGAGCGTTCGTGGCAAAGATCTCCTCACACTCATCCAGCGCCTCGGCAGGGAGCTTCACCTCTTCCACCGGCTCGCCTGCCTCGGCCAGGCACCTCAACAGGGCCTCCCGCAGGACCCCGGGAAGGAGACCGCTGGCCACATCCGGGGTTTGAAGGCGCCCGTTACGGAAGAAAAAGAGATTGGCGGCGGTGCACTCACAAACGTTGCTGGACGTGTTGAGGAGGATGGCCTCCTCAAAGCCTTTTTCTTGCGCGCGGGTCCTGGCCATGAGATAGAAAAGGTAATTCATGCTCTTCAACCGGCACAGGTTCGAAGAGGCATTGCTGAACATCTCCCTTTCCACGGCCAGGGACATCCCCCTGTTCCAGGTTGCCTGGTCAGCCCCTGTGTAGGGCCTCACAAAGATCACGCATGTGGGCGAGGCGGGTTGATAGAGGCTGATCGGGCCGGTGTGAACGCCGCGTGAGAGGCAGATCTTTATGGCAATCTCCCCCTGAATCCCGTTCTTGTGGAGGAGTTGGAGAATGAGGGCCTGAAAGTCCACCTGCTCGGGAAAAGGAATGTACAGAGAGGACGCACCCTCTCTCAGGCGTTTCAGGTGATGTTCCAGGAAATCCACACGGTTGCTGCAGGCCTTGATCGTTTCGAACAGCCCGTCGCCGTAAAGGAACCCACGGTCCAGTGGAGAGATTCGCGCTTCCTCTTCCGGCAGGATCCGGCCGTTGACAGCGATGAAACTGGATTGTCCGGTCTGTTTATTCAATGGATTCGTTCGCAGGTGGCGATGAGTGCCTCTTTCATGGAAGCCGCCTTGTGAAGGGTCTCCTCGTACTCTGCCTGGGGATCCGAGTCATAGACGATCCCGCCCCCCACCTGATAGTAAAGGCGGTTCTCCTTGAGTAGCAGCGTGCGGATGGCGATGTTCATGTCCATGGAGCCGTCCCAGCCAAGGTAACCGATAGAGCCAGTATAGACGGCACGTGCCGTGGGCTCAAGCTCATCGATGATCTCCATGGACCGTATCTTGGGGCATCCCGTGATGGAGCCGCCCGGGAATGTGGCGCGCAACAGGTCCACCACATTCCTCCCCTTTGCGAGCCTTCCCGTTACGGTGCTCAGCAGATGAAACACATTGGTGTATGCTTCCAGTTGCACGGCATCCTTGACCTCCACGCTGCCGTACTCACAGACGCGACCCAGGTCGTTTCGCAGGAGATCCGTGATCATGGCCAGTTCCGCACGGTTCTTCTCGCTGCACAGAAGACTCTCACGATTGGAGCGGTCCTCTTCAAGGGTCCTGCCTCGTGGTGCGGTTCCCTTGATGGGCCTGGTCTCCACGCCATCCCCATTCAGGGAGAGGAATCGTTCCGGGGAGGAGGAGATCACCTGGAAAGGTCCTGGATTCAGGTAGGCGAAAAATGGCGTGGGGTTGATCTCAAACAGTTTCAGAAAGAGCCCGTAGGGGTCGCCGTTGTAGGGCGTTTGAAACCGCTGTGACAGGTTGACCTGGTAGATGTCCCCTTCACGAATGTAATGAAGGATGCGGCGGATGGCATCCAGGTACTTGGTTCGTGAAAAATGAGACTCGAGACGAAAGGGGAGGCTGCTCGAGTGTGGACGATCCCAATGGGAATCGTTCCTATGTGCTGTTTCGATCCTCTCGAGCAGCCGGGCCCGGTGGGATGCGTTATCCGCCATCCGAACCCCTTTTGAGGGCTCGAACCCGTAGAGGGTGTACGTCTGCTCCAGGTGAGAGTAGCAGAGCACAGATCTGGAAAAGGCAAAATAGATTTCAGGGAGATCCAGATCGTCTTCCGTCGTGCAGGGAAGCCTTTCCAGGTGCCTGCCGAGTTCGTAACTCAGGTACCCGATGCCGCCTCCCCGGAATACCGGAGATCCCACCACAGGTTCCATGGGGTAATGAACGAGCAGGGCCCGGAGCACCTCGAAGGGGTCTGCCGTGGATGTTTCCTTCCTGTTTGCTGCGAGGTCTTCGAGGCAAACCGAATTGCCTCTGGCGGAGAGGACCAGAAACGGATCGAGCCCGATGTAGGAGTGGTGACTCAGGGGGTGGTTGCCACCGCTGAGCAGGAGAGATTCATGGGGTTCTGGCAGGAGCAGGGGGTATAGGTGCTCCGGCAGCACGTGCAAAGGCCCGATATCCAGTTGATACGGCACCTGTTCGATATCTGGAAACACCAGGGAAGGAAAGCTCTCATGCAAGGGGAAAACCATAAAGCAATTTCTCTGTAAATTGATTTAACCCATGATTAATTAAACATAAATAATCAAAACAAGCCATCCATGAAGCGACCCAGGATTTCGTCTCCGGGCTCTGTCAGGAATGACTCCGGGTGAAACTGCAGCCCGACAACCGGAAAATCCGTGTGGCGGATCCCCATGGGGATATCGTCCCTGGTCCATGATTCAACAAGAAGACAGGCCGGAACCTGATTGACGATAAGGGAATGGTAGCGGGCCCCTTCGAACGGGTTGGGCAGGTCACGATACAACCCTTTTCCGCAGTGAAGGATCGATGTTGTCTTCCCGTGTACACAAACGCCTGCCTTGATGGTTCTTCCTCCAAACACCTCGTTGATGCACTGCATGCCAAGGCAGACACCGAGAAGGGGGATCCTGTCCGAAAAAGATTGGATCACCTCCTTGGAGATGCCGGCATCCTTTGGAGCCTTTGGACCCGGTGATATCACAATTCGATCAGGGGCCAGGTCTGAGATCTCCTCAAGGGTGATGGCGTCGTTTCGATAGACCTCCACCTGTGCGCCCATCTTGCCAAGGGCTTGAAGGAGATTGAACGTGAACGAATCATAGTTGTCGATGAGGAGGATCTTCATCCATGGGGTCCCTTTTCATCCAGCCAAACCCCTGTCATCCAGGGTATAGCCTGGAATCGAGAAAACAGATACTAGAGCATTTTCAAGCTCCTGTAAACGTTCCGAACCTGTTCGTATCCGATTCGATCCATAGGGCTTGATGCGGAAGAAAGTGTTTTTCCAGGCTCCTGCCCATGGTACAATCCATGGACTTGGAGGAGGCCCTGGGCAAATAGTCGGTTGCCGTTGTCTTGTTCTTGTGCTGATGCTAGGGCGACCGGGACGGCCAGTCTAAAAGTTCTTTCTTCACTTCATGGCTTCCTGCCAACTGGACCAGGCGTGTATCCATAGACACACCGTCTGATCCCGGGGCAGGTCCGGCGGGAACATGGCCAGGAAAGTGACCTTTAGAAAGAGGTATGCACAAAAGGAACCTCCGGGGTCCATAGGCCTGCCTGCATCCATCGCCTGGAGCACCATTGTGGTGCTCCTCCTCATCGGCCTCATCCAGACGTTCGGCAGGTTTAAGCCCATCGTGGACACAACCTTCGGGCTCACCGCATTCATCCTGATCCCTGCCGGAGGATTGATCTCGCTGGGAATTTTCAAGGTGAGCCGCAGGAAAAGGAGGGGCAAGAGCCGGAAGCACCTGGAGCAGAAACCTCAACCAGTGGAAACGCCAGGGAAGCAGGCGAGGATCCTCGAGGGGGATATCTCGGCCTGGTGGATATCCGTCATCTCGCCCCTTGAGAATCTCATCCTCCGCAGGAATCTCAATCCGAACTTCATCACGATTCTTTCCTTCGGCTTCAGCCTGGTGGGCTGTACGCTCTTTTCCATCGGGTGGATCTTCCTTGCAGGCTGGGCTGTTTTGTTCAGCGGGACGCTGGATATCCTGGACGGACGCATCGCCAGGAAGACCGGACATGTATCGAGTCGGGGGGCTTTTTTTGATTCCGTGCTGGACAGGTACGGGGAGGTACTGATCTTCCTCGGCCTGGCGGCCCACTTCAGGCACTCCATTCTCTTTGCCATCATCCTTGTGGCCATGGCGGGTTCACTCATGGTGAGCTATACCAGGGCGCGTGCA
>CAZSUQ010000474.1:0-4809 GCA_964609935.1 uncultured Thermodesulfobacteriota bacterium
CAAGGTAATGACGAACGTTGCGACGATTCGACCCGTGGTCATCGAGAATATCCTTGCGTCTCTGCCCATAGGCCTCGCCGTCATCAACCCCGATGGAGACCTTACCTATACGAACCCTTCTTTTCACGAGATTTTGGGCACGTTGCCCGAAGATTTCTTGGAAAAAGGCTGGGGAGAGGTCTTCTTTCACAAGGAACAGAATATCCCGTTCAACCAGCTGGTCATTGACGCGATCCGTGAAAAGAAAGTGAACCTTCACAAGGAAGTGTACTACACGAACCCCTCAGGGAAAACGCTCCGACTGTCCATGACCACATCTCTTCTTCAGGAGAACGGGCATGTGGTGAACCTGGTTGTACTTATTGCCGACATCACAGAGGTACATCAGGCCCGTCAACGGGAACGAAGAACCCTGGAGGAAAAGAACCGTGTTCAACGGGAGCGTGCAGAGAGCTTGAGGAATCTGGCGTTGTCCGTTGCGCATCAGATTCGGAATCCACTCATGCTCATCGGGGGCTTCGCTACCAGGATGATCAAGAAGGCAGGCAAGAAGGACCCGAACCGCATCTACATGGAAAGCATTCTCGAGGGGACCCTTCGCCTGGAGACTATTGTGAAAGCCGTTCGTGAATACGCGGACCTACTTCCCCCGGCACCCAAGAAGATCGATCTGATTGCGTTGCTGAGAAGCGCCCGGAAGCACGCTGAAGAGAAGGCGAGAGAACGACCCAGGGAGATCCAGTGGCGAGAACAACTCCAGGTCTCTGAGATTCAGGGGGATCCGGAGCTTCTCATGCAGGCTTTCGAAGCGTTGCTGATGAATTCCCTGGAAGCCTTCTCGGGGAATCATGGATCCGTCGAGCTGTCGCTGACGAAGGGGTCTGATGGCATTCACGTCCGCATTTCGGACAGCGGCAACGCCATCAGCCAGAAAGACTTGCCCTACATCTTCGACCCCTTCTTTTCAACAAAGCCCACAAGCGTAGGAATGGGTCTCTGCAAAGCCGAAAGGATCATCCGGGAGCACAAGGGCAGGATCGCTGTGAAAAGCAAGGAGGGTGAGGGCACGGTTGTAACGGTCCACCTGCCGGCACAAAATAACTAGATTGTCTGACGTTCAAGGCGGCGCAAGGCCTTCAGCGACTCTTCTGCATACCCCCATACCTCGTCACGCCATCCCTGGCCTTTGTCAGGTGTAAAGGGGTCAGGACCCGATGCGGTGTTCTCCACCACAAGAGGACCCTGGTAGCCGATGCGGTTAAGGGTCTGCAGCAAGACCGGAAAATGGATGTGTCCCTGTCCCACGGCCTTTCGGTTCGAGTCTGCGGCGTGAAAGAGGAAAAGCCTCTCTCCTGCAGCAGAGAGGGCCTCGGCGGGATTGGCCTCTTCGATATTCATGTGGTAAGCGTCCAGGAGAATCCCCACAGATCTCGACCCCACCTCCTCGATGAACCGAAGCGCTTCCTGGGCCGTTTGAAGCAGGTGGGCCTCGTACCGGTTTAAAAGCTCCATCGCCAACTTGAGACCCCTCTCTTCAGCCTTTTCAGCAATACGGCGAACGGCCTTCACATAGAGTTCCCATTCCTCCTCATAGCTGCTCACCGCTCGCACCCTTCCCACGGCACCATGACAGCATACGATGGGACTTCCCAGCTCAACGGCAAAATCCAGCAAACGTTCATAGTAATCAACGGCCTGACTCCAGACCGATACGTCGGGATGTGCAAGGTCCACATTCTCCGGTGTCAGTGAAAGGACCTCCAGGCCGTGATCCTCCATCACGCGATTGACCTCGCCGGCCCGAAACGAATCCACCCTTCCGGCAAGTTCCACGCCATCATAACCGAGACCCTGCAAGCGCGCTGCCGTAGCCGCCAGGGGCTGGTCACCAAAGATCCAGGTACAGATACCGATCTTCATTCCCTGTCCCTTTATTCATGGAAATTCCAGGTTAGAATCCATGCCGATTCCCATCCGGAAGGCAAGAGCCTGCTATGCAACCTCTTCGATCCGAACCGGTCGATTTTCCTGAAGGGATTTTCTTGCCGCCAGCCCCATGGCCACCGGGATGCGTCCGTCCACGCCCGTGACCGGACAAGGCAGGTCTCTCAGAATGCAATCGATAAAAGTCTTCATCTCCTGGAGATAGGAATCGTTGTAGCGCTCCACGAAGAAATACAGGGGCAAGGAGGTGGAAACGTTTGTTTCACCGCTGAAGGCCACCATGTCCGGTGTTGGGTTCGCCACCGTGACCATGCCGAGTTCGCCGAAGACCTCCACGCGTTGATCGTAGCCGTATACGGCCTTCCGGCTGTTGTCGATGCATCCCAGGGCCCCGCTATCGAACCGAAGGGTAATGATGCAGGTGTCCACATCTCCCGCGTCCCCGATTTGCGGGTCCACGAGGACCCCACCGGAAGCGTAGATCTCCACCACCTCCTCTCCCATCATGTACCTCGCCATGTCAAAATCATGGATGGTCATATCGAGAAAGATGCCACCGGAGACCTTTACATATTCCATGGGAGGAGGTTCCGGATCCCTGCTCGTGATTCGCAGGAGATGCGGGCGTCCCACCTTGCCCGAGGCAACCGAATCCCGGGCCTTCCGGAAGCTGGGATCAAAACGGCGGTTGAAGCCCACCTGGAGCTTTACCCCTGCGCGATCCACGGCTTCAAGGGTTTCGTCGATTCTCCGGAGATCGAAGTCAATGGGTTTCTCGCAGAAGATGTGCTTTCCGGCGTCGGCGGCCTCCACGATCATCTGTGCATGGGTGTCCGTGCTGGAGCAGATGATGACGGCATCCACGTCAGGATTGTCAAGGATTTCCCTGTGGTCGATATGGACGCAAGGGATTTGAAAGCGTTTTGCACAATCCTCACCCGCCCCGGGGGCCACCTCAGCCACGGCAACAAGATCGGAATCGGGCAGGCGGGTCTTCAGGTTTTCCGCATGGAGCCTCCCGATCCTGCCTGCTCCGATAAGGCCCACCCGTATCTTTTCTTGCATGACACACTCCTCGTTTTCAGGGATTGGATCGAGTGCTCACCCTATCAAGCGTGTTCTCGTGTCGTCAATCGAGGAATTCCCATAGCCTGTCTCGGGATTTTTCAAAATGAGAAATTTCTCAAAATGAAAGATTCGGAATGAGAAGAAACGAAGATTCTCCTCTGTTTTCCGTCAGCGGTTTCAAATTCTTGCCTGCTATTATTCCCTTCTGTTTCATGGCCTTGGCGCAATCCGTTCCCTATCGGAATCCTTTGGCACATGAATTGAATCTTTGCATGAAAGACGTCAGTTCACATGAACAACTTGTCAGGTTCCAGGCAGGAAAAAAGAAGACAATAAGGAGAGCCATCATGGTCCGTTCGAGAGCCCTTCTTGCCCTGTTGGTCTTTGTCCTCGGTACCAGCCTGATCGTTTCGTCGTGTATGTCTCGATCCTCCCTGAAGAATCCCCAAAACACACCGCCCGAGCCTGCAATAAAACAGTCCACTCCGTCTCCCGAGGACAGACAGGAGGAAACCCAGAAACCCCGTGTGATCAAGAGAGTTGTGAAGGCAACCGCTTACAATGCAATGCAAAGCCAGACAGACTCCACGCCCACGATTTGTGCCTGGGGGGACTCTGTCAGGCCTGGAATCATCGCTGTGTCAAGGGATTTGGAGCGTATCGGTTTGACCCGGGGTAAGGAGGTTCATGTGGAAGGGATCGGAAAACTGGTCGTCCTTGACCGTATGCACAGAAGAAAGACGAACCAGATCGACATTTTCATGGAAACCTATGATGAGGCGATCCGATTCGGCGTGCAGGAGTTGAAGATCTCCTGGATCACGGATCGTGGAAACGACCCTGCCAACGGTTGAGCCGGCCCTGGGGAATCACTCAACCCGAGGCATAGCTGTGAAGCCCGGACAGCAGGAGGTTCACGCCAAGGTAGCAGAAGATCGTGGCCAGAAATCCGATGATGGAAAGCCATGCCGCTCGTGTTCCCTTCCAGCCGCGTGTGATTCTCGCATGAAGATAGGCTGCGTAGATCAGCCAGACGATCAGGGACCATGTCTCCTTTGGGTCCCAACTCCAGTAGGTCCCCCACGCTGAATTGGCCCACGCCGCGCCGGTGATGATGCCGAGAGTGAGCATGGGAAAACCCACGGCAATGATGCGGTAGGAAAAATCGTCAAGGACTTCCGATGATGGCAGACCCTGATTCAGCCACCCCTCTTCTGCGTTCCCCTTCTTGACCTTGACCAGATAGAGCAGGTTGGCGCAAAAGGCCACGGCAAAGGCCGCGTAGCCGAGGAAACACGTGACGACGTGCGCGGTCAGCCAGTTGCTCCGTAACGCGGGCATGAGCGGCAGGATATCCGGGCTCATGAGTGAGGTGGAAGCCAGGGACAGGCAGACCAGCGGCATGATGAACACGCCCAGTATTCGCGTTTTCATCCTACGCGTGGACAGGAGATAGATGAGCCCTATGGTCCAGGAAAAGAAGACCATGGATTCATAGAGATTCGACAGGGGCGCATGTCCGATTCCCAACCGGTAGGATTCAACCCACCGGTAACCGATGGTGTATGTGTGTAACAGGAGTCCTCCCAAAGCCAGCAGGTCTCCCACCGTTCCTGCGCGTTGCTTGTGAAAAATGGCATGGAAAAGATAGAGGAGCCAGCTTGCAAGGTAGGCCAGGATGCATATGAGAATCATGGTGGGTTCTGTCACAATGTCCTCCCTGCAGGGCGACCGTTCACGTTAGGTCGCCTTGATCCATGGAGATAGAACATCTTTCAGTCTCTGTTTCCGCCTGTC
>CAZSUQ010000475.1:0-4805 GCA_964609935.1 uncultured Thermodesulfobacteriota bacterium
GTCATGGGTTTCGCCGTGAGCTTCCACAAGCTCGATTTCCAGGCCCCCCATGTTCAGGACCTTGCTTCCTGAAAACGTGTGCGTGGGAAGGAGCATGCCTGTCTCGAGCATGAGGTCGAAATCGATCCTTGCACCCAGGGCGCTGCAGGGTAGGTCGCACAGGGGGACGTGTCGTCCGAACTGTCGGACGCCGCGCTTGCCCTCGATGGGGAGAAAGAGGCCGTACTGCTTGAGCATGTGGTCCCCCAGTACGTCCGTTGCCCAGATCGGCGTATCTTCCGTGGTCCAGACCGTTGCCCCGCCCACGTGATCGATGTGGCTGTGCGTGAACACCACCGCCTTGACAGGGCCGGCGGGCGCCTCGGCCGCGAAGGCCGCCTGGATCTCCCTGGCCTTGGTGGGGCAGGAGGCCACGTCCACGATAACGTTCCCTTCGGGCGTGTGAATCAGCACCGTGTTGGCCAGATCGTACCCCAGGGCTGCCCACACATGTTCCGAGATCTGCTCCACCCTGGGCCGACCGATGATCTCCTTGCAGTGTTTGTCAAGGAGTTCGGGAGTGGCCAGGGACACGCCACGCTCCACAGTCCCCTCCCGTTCACAGCCTGCGGATACCAGGGCGTTGATCAGCAGCAGGAAAAAAAGAAAATGGGTCAGGGGCTTTCTCATCTTTCATCCTCCTCTGGTCCTGCGGACCGGGATTCATGTTCCAGGCTTTGCCGTGGTTTCGTTACGGTCTTATCAACCTTCCATATACCCGCTTGGAGGGCAGCTGGAAGCTCCGCTTACGGAGGGCAGTATCGAGCAGGCATTCTCCGCGTGTCAAGCATTCCCTGTTTTGACAGCGTGCAGGGATTTTTCCTATCCTGATGAAAGAGCGATTTTTTTCTCTTTAACTCCGGGCATCTAGGGTCCCGACGCACGAAAAGGGGGGAAAAGGACATGACCAGAAAACTTTTGGGTAGCCTTTCCATTGTCTTTGTGTTGGTTGTTCTCTTCGGCTGCAACCCTGTTCTGGATCCCATCGGGGACCAGGCCGTGGACGAGGGGGGGAACCTGTCGGTCACGGTGACGGCCAGTGCACCCGCCCCGGATATCCCTTCCCTGACTACCGACAACCTCCCGGCCGGGGCGACCTTTACGGACCATGGAGACGGGAGCGGTACACTGGATTACACAGCACCCACGGGCACCAGCCTGGTCTTCGAGGACGTGACCTTCACCGCAACAACGCCGCAGGGATCGGACAGCGAATCCATCCACATCTTCGTGGACGACACGGATTCCGGCGGGTTCCGGGTTCGCTTCCATCACCAGGGAAAAGCAGGGCAGCACGGCGTCGCCCTGGATGCGGCAGGGGATCTCTACCTTGCCGATTTCAACAACACGGTCTGGAAGGTCTCCAGCGGAGTCGATTCTGCCTTTGCCGTCATACTGGGAGCCACCCCCTCCGGGCTTGTCTTTGACGGCGCCGGAAACCTTTATGTCTCGGCCACCAACGGGTCCGGTCTCCAGCGCGGGGTCTGGAAGGTGGAGCCTAACGGGACAAAGGCACGCTTTTCAGACATCCCGAATCCGTGGGAGCTGGATTTCGACTCAACGGGAACCCTCTATGCAGCCACGCATGGAGGTGACATCTACAAGATTGCATCGGATGGAACCCCAACCGTTTTTTCAGCGGGATACACCTATCCCTTCGGCGTGGCCGTGGATTCCTCGGACAACGTCTTCATCACCGAGCACACGCTGGGCAATATATTCAAGATCGATCCAGCAGGCACTCCGCAACTGTTCGCCTCCGGATTCACCAACCCGGAGGGCCTTGCCATGGACACCTCGGACAACCTGTACGTGGCGGACACAGCGGACGGGCTGGTTCTCCGGCTCGATCCCTTTGCGAGCCAATCCACGGTGGCCAGCGGTATGAGCTTCCCTGTCTGCATGGCCTTCGGACCGGGAGGGGACCTTTACCTGGCATGCGCCGGCACCAGCGGACGCGTCTACGTGCTCACGCAAAACCCCTGACATCCCACAGGGAACGGCTCGTTCCAGGACGACTCCGCCTCTTTCCGACACACGACTGCCGGTGTCGTGTGTTGCATAAATGAATCTGAGGAATCATCTGTATAAAAGGCAAGTGATTTCCTGTAAACTTGGGAATTCGAACGGGAAATCATTCATCCTGAGGAACAGGGCGTACTTACCGGTACGCCGCAGTGATGATGGATGAGCGTAACACACCAGATGGGCGTTTTGGGGCGGATCGCTGAGGGCCCCGTGAGGTTGCGGCATGGGTGAAGAGCCGAGAAGAGACAGAGACCTGGACATCCTTTTCGATCCGGGCCACGAGGGTGAGCTCTCCACCTACATGCAACTTCTGCATCCTGCCGACATTGCAGAGCTCTTCGATCACGTGGACGAGGAGAACTGGCCGAGGATCACGCGACAGCTCAGTGCCGAGCGCCTGGCAGAGGTTCTGGCAAACCTCGACGAAGGGCAGCTCGAATACCTGGGCGAGAAGCTGAGGCTGGAGCGCCTGGTCGCCGCGGTGGAGAGCCTGGAGACGGACGACGCGGCCGACGTGCTTGCAGACCTGCCCGATGAGAAGGCCGAGGCGATCCTCGAGGAGCTGCCCGAGGAAGACCGGCAGGACATCAAGACCCTCCTTTCCTATCCGGAAGACAGTGCCGGCGGCCTGATGCAGAAAGAGGTCTGCCAGGTAAGGGTGGGCAAACACGTGCGCGACGCTATCGAGGCGGTCCGTACGATCCGGGAGGAGATCGACGATATCCACGAGGTCTATGTGGTGGATGATTACCAGGTCCTCTGCGGCACGGTTGCACTGGCGGACCTCGTCCTCTCCGATGAGGATGAGCTCATCAACCGCATCAGCAGGCCGGTGAAAAACCAGGTCACCCCTCTGGTGGATCAGGAAGAGGTTGCACAGATCTTTGGAAAGTACGATCTTGCATCCCTGCCGGTGGTGGACCACAAGGGAAAGCTCCTGGGCCGGATCACCTTTGACGACATCCACGACGTTGTGGAAGAGGAGGCCACGGAAGACCTGATGGCCATGGCCGGAACCACGGATGAAGAGCTGGTTTACGGCACGGAATTCTTCCGCATCGCCATCTTTCGACTTCCCTGGCTCATCTCCTCCCTGCTCGGCTCCCTGATCACCACGATCCTCGTGCCCATGTTCTCCAACGTGCCGGGCGACACCATCGTGCTGGCCTCCTTTGTGCCCGTGCTCATGGCCATGACCGGCAACGTGGGCTCGCAGACCGCCATGATCATCACCCGCGGCCTTGCCATCGGCAAGGTGGAGCTGTCCACACTGGGGCGCACCTTCATCAGGGAGGTGTCGGTGGGATTCATCATGGGGGCCGTGGCCGGAACCCTGGTGGGGCTCTTTGCCCTGGTCCGGGGGGGGGAGCCCATCCTCGGCATCGCACTGGGGCTGTCCATGACCTGCTCCATGGCCAGCGCAGCCTTTGTGGGCTCCATGGCACCCGCGGCCTTCAAGCGTCTCGGCATCGATCCCGCCATTGCGGCGGGTCCGCTCGTCACCACCGGGTGCGACGTGCTGGGCGTATCCATCTACCTGCTGGTGGCCTTCCTCGTTCTGGCATGATCGCGCCTTCGGCTGTGCGGGCTTGTCATTTCACTTCCCACTTGAGCTGAAATTCCACCTCTTCTTCGCCCCCCTCGCGCTCGTGCTCGATGTTGAAGAGAGCGTCCGGCGGGATGGAAATCCGCTCTCCGGCAACCTGTATGCGAAACCGCTCCCCCTGCTCCAGCGCATCGGCAAGCCGCCTGAGCTTGGAGATGAAATCCTTTTTCGAGTAGACCTTTTCACGGTCCCGCTTCTGCTTCTTCTTCCTTTTGAAACGTCCCTTTGAACCTCTCCCTTTCATGGCCTCTCCTTTTCAAGATCATGATGAGAACAAACCGTTATCGAACAGGAAAATCAGGATCCACTTCCTCCCTTTTTCACGATGTCTTCCGGATTCAGGTGTTTTCCTCAAACAGGAGAAGAGACCGCGGTTGACGGAAAATGCCCGGTTCAAGTAAAAAAGGCCTGGCATCGGCACCGGAAGAATATCGATCAGGCAGGGAGTCTTCAAGGCCTGCCGCCTTCCATCGCGTATTCTATTTTAGACAGCCCCGTCCACTGAGGGAAGAACGATTTTAGGATATTTTGTTCACAGATTGAAGTCATCAACGGGTGAGCATCCATTCAGGGAGATATTATGAGCAAAGAGAAGGAAGATGGGAGCCCGGACCTGCTGGTGATCGGCGGCGGGCCCGGAGGTTATGTGGCTGCACTGCGCGCGGCCCAGCTGGGAATGCGCGTCACGTGCGTGGACAAGAGGGATGCCCTGGGCGGGACCTGCCTGAACGTTGGCTGCATCCCGAGCAAGGCGCTCCTGGAGTCCAGCCATCGTTACCAACAGGCAAAGGAGGAGGCGCAGGACCATGGAATTCTGACAGGAGAGGTGGGGCTGGACCTGGCCGCCATGATGGCGCGCAAGGAACAGGTTGTGGTTGAACTCACCAAGGGCATCGGCTTCCTCTTCAAGAAGACCCAGGTGGAAAGGGTCCAGGGAGAGGCCCGGCTCAAGGTGCCGGGGGAGGTGGAGGTGAGAGACAGTGACGGACAGACCAGGGTGCTCCGGGCAAGGTCTGTTCTTCTGGCCACGGGCAGCGTGCCCGCGGAGCTTCCTTTCCTGCGGTTCGACGGGAAACGGATCCTGAGCTCCACCGAGGTCCTGAGCCTGCCAGAGGTTCCGGAACACCTTGTG
>CAZSUQ010000476.1:0-4802 GCA_964609935.1 uncultured Thermodesulfobacteriota bacterium
GGGCAAACTCTACCACGAGACACAGCCGCAGTGCACACGCGAGGGATATTACATCAACGGTCCTCTGTGGATGATGGTGCCCACCCCGCAGTACAACGTGAACGGCATGGATGCCATGGACAGGGGCCAGGAAAAGAAGAAGTGGGACGAGTACATGCGAAAGACCCTCTCGTGCGTCGTGGAAAACCTGGACGACGACAACCTCGTTCGGATCTGGAGCGACAGCCCGCTGGAACAGGAGTTCCGCAACACCGGCATGCTCGGCGGTTCCTGGTACGGCATTCGGTGCGACCGCGATGAGTGGTGGAACGAGCGCCCCCTGCCCGAGCTGGCCCGCTACCGGGTGCCGCAGGTGGAAGGGCTCTACCTTGCTCACCAGTCGGCGGCCCATCCCGGAGGCCTTTGCCTGATGGCCGTGGGGTACAACCTGATGCACATCCTCATCGAGGACGGGGTTGCCGAGCCGGGCGACTGGTGGTACGCGTCGCCGTGGTACATCCCGGAAAAGGGGAAGATCTCAGCCGTCCCCGGCCAGGGCAAGGTCTGACGGCCGTTGGAAGTCATCTGCTGAAAAGGCTCGTGGAAGATGTTCGAGGAGGAATGAAACCATGGCAAGTGAGTTTAAAGGATACCAGCACCCGCAAAGTTATTTTGCAGAATTTCCCCCGGAAAGCGAATGGGACGTCGTTGTCATCGGCGCCGGCCCCAACGGCCTGATCGCGGCAGCATACCTGGCCAGGGCCGGTCTCAGGGTCGCCCTGGTGGAGCGCCGGTACGAGGTGGGCGGCGGTCTCGCCACCGAGGAAATCCTGTTCCCGGGCTATTACTCCAACATGCATGCCATCTACCACATGATGGTGGACTACATGCCCGTTCTTCAGGACTTCAACCTGGAGCGCCACGGTCTGGTGTGGATCAAGCCGAACCTGCAGAGCTCCATGGTGTTTGAGAACGGCGATTCCATCCTTCTCACCCGGATGATCGAGGACACCACCGACTCGTTTTTGAAATATTCAACGAAAGACGCCCTGACCTTCAGCAAAACCATGGGGCGATGGCGGAAGATCGTCAAGGACATCCTGGGCCCTGCCACCTACCTGCCCCCCATGCCCCCCATTGACATCACCATGGCCATGCAGAAGACCGATCTCGGGAGTGAGCTCCTGGAGCTCACCGAGCAGAGCGCCCTGGACATCATTACCAACCTCTTTGAAAACGACCGGGTACGTGCGCTGCTTCTGTATCACTGCTGCATGTGGGGCCTGGACCCGCGCGAGACCGGCATGGGCCTGTTCGTTCCGCTCTACCTCGACCGGCTCATGAACAAGTGCTACTGCCAGGGCGGTTCCCACAAGCTGGCCAATTCCCTGGTCCGGGAGTTCGTGCGGGCGGGCGGCCTGGTCCTCGATTCCTCCCAGGTGAACAACATCATCATGAAGAACGGCTCGGTTGCCGGGGTGGAACTCTGGGAAGGACGCACCCTGCACACCAACTGTGTGATCTCCACCCTGGATCCTCACACCACCTTCCTCGATCTCGTGGGCACGGAAAACCTTCCACAGGATCTGAAGGAAATGGTGGAGGGATGGAAGTACGACAAGTGGAGCCTCAACACACTGCACGTCGTGTCCGAAGAGGCCCCGCGCTACCTCCCGAAAGACCCGTGGGCGAGCGAATCCTTCATGACCATCCTCGGCTTCGAAGGCACGGACCAGATGCTGGAGCACTGGGACAATGTGGTTGCAGGGAAGATCGATCCCAACAACTTCGGGGGGCATGCCACCTGCGAGAGCCTGTGGGACAGTCACCTGGTTCGCGTACCGTCGTCCAAGGCGCATCGACAGGTCTCCTTTTTACAGATGCACGCGCCCTATGACCTCGAAGGAGGCTGGGAAGAGCGAGGCAGGGAGATCGAGGAGGCCATGCTGGCCAGGTGGGCAGCCTATGCGCCGAACATGAAGAAAGAAAACATCGTCATGACCAACCAGGAAACGCCTTCCGACATCGAGGTCCGCTTGCCCAACATGCGATACGGGGCCATCAAGCACGGCGACTACCGCCCGATCCAGGTGGGCTGCTTCAGACCGAACCAGGAATGCTCCTCTTCAAAGACCCCCATCCAGGGGCTTTACACGGCCGGGGCCTCCAACTATCCCGGAGGGTGCGTGCTGGGCGGCGGCGGGTACCTGGCGGCCGACAAGGTGGCCGAGGACATGGACGTGAAAAAGTGGTGGAAGCCCACGGAGGAGATGGAGCGCTACATCAAGACATACCTGGATTAGCGGATCGAAATGGGGCCGACTCCGAACGCAGCGATGGTGGAAGAGATCTCTGAACGATGCGTGTATTGCTGACAGGCGCCTTTGGAAACATCGGACAGGATGTCATCCCCCTGTTGCTCGAATCGGGGCATGAGGTGATCTGCTTCGATGTGGAGACGAAGAAGAACAAGAGAAGCCGGCAAACCATCAGCAGAAGATTTCCTGACCGTTCAACCTTCCGAACCGTATGGGGCGACATCCGCCGGCCCGAGGCTGTGCAGGGGGTCGTGAAGGACGTGGATGCAATCCTTCACCTGGCCGGCGTCATCCCACCTGCCAGTGAAAAAGACCCGAACCTGGCCCGTCAAGTCAACGTGGATGGGATCCGCTTCCTCATCGAGGCCGCCCAGGCACAGAACCCGTCTCCCAGGTTCATCTTCTCGAGTTCCGTGAGTGTGTACGGGCCGCGCATGTCGGACCCACCCCCGCGAAGGGCCGACGAAAGGGTGAATCCAACGGACAACTACACCCGCCACAAGGTGGAATGCGAGGGGATGGTGCGGGAAAGCGGCCTGCCCTGGACCATCCTGAGGATCGGGGTGGTCCTGGTCAGGGATTTCGCAGGTGCTTTCGACCCCATCGTCTTCGACATCCCCCTGGCTCAGCGCATGGAGGTGATTCACTCCCTGGATGCTGCCCAGGCATGTGTGAACTGTCTTTCAACGGATGTGCAGGAGAGGATCCTGTTGATCGGCGGAGGGAAACAGTGCCGCATGCTCCAGAGGGACTTCATCGGGGAGCTCATGGAAGCAGCAGGGGTGGGCAGGTTTCCTGACTCGGCCTTCTTCGTTCCTCAACAAGATTCAGACTGGTATTACACGGATTACCTGGACTCGGAAGAATCGCAGGCACTGTTGCACTACCAGGTTCACACGTTCGATGATTATCTCGAAGAGCTGAAGAAGGGTCTGGGATTCCGGCGGCACCTTGCGCGGGCCCTCCGGCCTCTGGTTCGATCCGTTCTAACCCGCATGTCTCCGCATGACAAGCAGTAACGGCAGGGGACATTCTGTGGAGGTGAAGTTCGCTTTTTCCATTCCGCGGATGGGGTGAAGCTTCATGGCGAGATTGATGGAAGCGTGAAGGTTCCGGGCTAGGCGCCATGCGCCAGGTTCACCAGCAAGCCTGAAAAATCACCGTACTCGGAAAACCCGGTGCCTTTCCAGGTCTCCCTGCCGGCATCCATCGGGGCCTGTCCCCCGGCGTTGGAAGGCCTCCACTCTCCTTCGAACTCAAAGCCGAGGAATCCCCCGCCCGGCAGGATCGGGGCAACCGGGGTGGACGCACGGGCTTCGTAATGGAACCGGCCGCTTCGGTTGCCGAGAATCCCTTCCCACCGAACCGGGATCATCCTTTCCCTGCCCTCCTCATCCGTTTCCCGGGTCACCTCCAGATAACAGGGTCTCAATCCCCGCATGGCTTGAGGAGATTGGCCCGGAAGCTGCGCGGCCGCCCTCAACTCGATCAGGTTTTCCCCTTTTCGCCCGATGGAAAGCCCTGCGGCGGAATCAAAGGGGGAGCCGGGGGTGTGAAAGGCGAGCACGTCCCAGTGAAAATGGAGAGGCAGGACGCGGGTGAAGTCAAAGGGAAGGGAGATGCCGCACACGTGCTCCATCACGCCGAACCCCTCCTGTTCCGCCTTCATTCCCGGGTCTCCCCGGTGGGTCAAGGCTGCACGCACGTGGCTGTGCTGGCCCACGTAGTTGAGGATCTTCCCCCATCGCGACCACCAGATCGGCCAGCCCGCCTCGAAGGTGAACCTTGCTTCGGTCTTTTCATCCGGGAGTTTGAAGAACAGGGTGTAGCTCGGCGCATCGCCCTCCAGGAGAAAACGGTCTCTCAATTCGATGCGCAGGGGGGAGGAAAGTGCCTCGATTCCTTCAGCGTCCACCTCGAAGGAATGCACCTCCACCGTTCGCTCCGTGCCCCAGGTGATGAGCATCTCGCTCCGGTCGCCGAAGCCTTCCACGGCAGCCAGGGGCTTTCTGCCCGGCTTGCACACACAGCGGTAGAGGTGTGCCTTCAACCAGCGTATCCCGGACCCCTGCGGAAAGATGGCGATGGCGAACCAGCCGTCCCAGGAAGCCCTGGGGGCCCATGGCACCAGGTGTTCCGGTTTCACGACCTTGGTGACATCCTTTTGGTTCACGGGAAAGGCGAATCCGGGCATCGCGTGGGGCTCCGATGATGGAGGATCATCAGGTCACAGGGCCTACATATGGACGGGGAAGGTGAATGCATCTTCAGGGTCGGATCTTGTGGAAAGGTGTTCACAGGGTCTGGAATCGTCTATTCGGCTCCCTTGTTTTTCACCTCCAGGCATTTGAGACAGGTGAGTTTTTTCCCGGGTGGAGGCGCCACAGGAACCGTCAATTCCAGTTCGCAGACACTGCATACCACCTTGTGCATCCTGGGCTTATATCTGGAGGACGGGCCCCTTCGCGGGCCCCTGCCTTTTCTTCTTGCCATATCGTATCCACC
>CAZSUQ010000477.1:0-4798 GCA_964609935.1 uncultured Thermodesulfobacteriota bacterium
TCGGGTGTGGGTGTGCTGGCGGCACTGGGGCTTTTGTCCGCTTTTTCCTCAAAAGGGAGCCTCTGCTGGATCGCTGTGGGAGGATTCTTGTCCTTCCTCCTTTCTCGGGACAGGAAAAGGATGCGGCCTGCGTGGCCGATCCTCTTTGCTGTGGTCCTTGCCCTGTCCTTGCTGGGCCTGAAATACACCCCTGTACGGATTTTCCCTCACAAGCCGCTTGCAAAGGTCCGCCTGCTTCCCGGTGTGGAGACCGTGGAAGAGCAGGGAGGTCCGTGGGGAGAGGTTCATCTCCTGAAAGGCCCCTCCCTGAGGAGCCTTCCCGGACTGAGCCTCCGGTACGGGCAGGGGATCCCTTCAGGCGAGATGATCTTCCTGGATGCGGATTCCGTCGGCTCCAGGCTCTCCCTTGAAACGGCCGTGGAACACCCTCTTGATTTCCTTCCCTATACGATCCAGGCCCTTCCGTATGCGGCCCTGGACCGGCCGCACGTGCTCGTGCTGGGCGGGGGGAGCGGTATGAGCGCACTCCTGGCCCTTTACCATGGCGCTGCGCGTGTGTCCGTTGTGGAGCCGCACCCCGTTTTTTTCCGCATCCTGAGGGCGTGGCTCCAGGGCATTGCCAGGGAGCGGTTTCCCGGCCAGGCGTTGAGCCTGCATCCGGTTGAGGCCCGGGGATTCCTGCGATCCTCCAGGGAGCACTTCGACCTGATCGTCATCGACAGGCTCGGCTCCCCCTCAGCGGCCTTTACAGGCACCCAGGCCTTTCGGGGAGATTACCTCCTGACGCGCGAGGCCCTTCAAGACCTGTTCGGCCATCTTCGTGAGCAGGGAGGTGTTTTGGCAGTGGCGAGCTGGCTGACCATGCCTCCGCGTGACAACCTCAAGCTGTTTGCCTCCTTTGTGGATGTGCTAGAGCAAAAAGAGGTTCTTCACCCGTCCCGGCACCTGTTTTCGGCAAGGAGCTGGTCTGCATGCATGACGCTCCTTTCCCGCTCTTCTCTTGATCCGGGGGACGTGAGCAAACTGCGCGCCTTCTGCATGGAACGTGACTTCGACCCTGTCACCTTTACAGGCATGCGTCAGGAGGAGGCGAACAGGAAAAACGTCCTGGAGAAGGCCTTTTATCATGAATCCATGACAAACCTTCTCCAGGACGAGGGTCACGCTTATCGAAAGGGGTATCTGTTCAACATCGAACCTTGCACCGACGACCGGCCCTATTTCCAGCACTTCCTGAAATGGAGAAACCTTTTCAGGCTCTGGAGGGAAATGGGAAGGGACTGGGTCTTCCTGAGGGAGTGGGGAACGCTTGCCCTGTGGATCACGCTGGTGTCTTCGGTGGTCCTTGGCGGGTTGATCCTTCTGCTTCCCGCTGTCTTGATCAAAGCCGTTCCATCACGAAGACAGGAACAACGGGACACTTCGGGTCGCGTGTCCCGGCTGCTCCTTTTTGCGTGCCTGGGGAGCGGCTTCATGTTGTACGAGATCATCTTTCTTGAAACATTCACGCTCTTCCTCTCCTACCCCATGCTGTCGGTTGCGCTCGTCCTTTCCGCCATCCTGCTCTATTCATCCCTCGGCGGTCTGGCAACAGAGCGATGGTTTGCAAACGTGTCGATACGAAGGCTCTTCGTCACCGGCTGTCTCCTGACGGCACTGGCCGGAGGGATCTATGCACTCGGACTGTCCGGGGTCTTTGCCCCCTTGCTCCGAAAAGGCCTCGCCGTCCGGGTTTTCTTTGCTTTTGTGGCCCTGGCGCCTCCGTGTATCCTCATGGGGATCCCCTTTCCAACGGGTCTGCGTGCCGTTCGCATGCGCTGCCCGGAGGACATCCCTTTCTGCTGGGGGATCAACGGGTGGGCAGCCGTGGTATCCACGACACTTGCCCCGCTGTTGTCCATTAGCTTCGGACTCAAGGGGACACTGGCCATGGGATCGGCCGTCTATCTCCTGGCCGGAATCCTGGCGTTTCGGGCCCTACGGGAGCCGCCAGGACGGGTCCTTTGATGGTTTACAGGACAGGGAGATTGTGCTAATTTAGCTGGATTCTTTTCTTCCTGTAACCACTTTTCATTGTTCACCTTTTCATCCATTTGCATCAAAGGGAGATCCTGCGAAGAAGGCAGAGAGAGGGTCCGTACATGGCGACGATCGATACCCAGAAAATTCGAAACATAGCGATTGTTGGACACGAAGGTGCCGGAAAGACCATGCTCGTGGAGGCTTTCATCAACAAGGCCGGCCTCAGCACACGCATGGGGACCATCAAAGAGGGGAATACGGTCAGTGACTTCGATCCGGAAGAGCGGGAGGCGGAAAAGTCCTTTTACTGCTCCACCGTTTCCTTAAAGTACAAAGATGTCCATTTCAACTTTCTGGATGTTCCGGGTTCGCCGGACTGTATCGGGGAGGCCCTGACCGCTCTTCGTGCCGTGGAATGCGCGCTCATCTGCGTGGATGCCACGAGCGGGGTGAAGGTCAATACGCGAAGGATCTGGCAGGAAGCAGAGCAGATCGGGCTCCCGTGCTGTTTCGCCGTTACGAGGCTGGATGCGGAAAACACGAACTTCGAGAAGATCCTGGCGGATATCCAGGAGCAGTTCGGGGATCGCTGCATTCCGGTTTTGTGGCCGGACGGTTCATCGGACTCGTTTTCGCGCGTGTTCACCGTGATTCAACCGCAGGACGATGCGCCCGGTGAGGTGGCTTCGGTTCATGAGCAGCTCATCGAGTCGGTGGTGGAAGCCGACGACGAGCTCATGGAGAAGTACCTTGAAGGAGAATCCATTTCCGAGGAGGTGTTGAAGTCCACCTTTACCAAAGCCATGCTTCAACGGGTCCTGTTCCCTGTCATCGCGGTTGCCGCCGAACCGCAGACCGGGGTCCAGGAAACCCTGGACTTTCTCGGGCCCATGTTGCCTTCGCCCGACACCCTGCCCAGGAGCGTGAAGAAGGGGGAGGAGGAAACGGTGCTGGACCCGGCCGGCGGATTTGTGGGATTCGTGTACAAAACCATGGCGGATGAATTCGTCACGAGAATCTCCTGTATCCGGATCTTTTCCGGAAAGCTCGCTTCAAACACCTCCTTTGTCAATCGACGAACCGGGAAGACGGAGAGAATCACCAACCTGTTCAAGCTGTGCGGAAAGGAGCAATCCAACATCGACGAAGGGGTCTGCGGGGACATCGTGGCCGTGGCAAAGGTGGAGGACATGCTGGCGGCGGACACCGTCACGGATCCGAAAACCGACGTTCAACTGCCCGAGGTCAAGTTCCCCTCTCCCATGACCTCCCTTGCCGTGAAGCCCAAGAGCCGCGGTGACGAGCAAAAGATCAGTGCGGCTCTGAAGGAGCTGGTGGCGGACGACCGTACCTTTTCCGTGACATCGGACCCGCAAACCGGGGACCTTGTGGTGAATGGAATGTCGGACGTTCATGTGAACATGATGCTCAAACGGTTGAAGCGGAGGCGTAAGGTGGAGGTGGAGACCTTTCCCCCGAAGATACCCTACAAGGAGACGGTAACCAAGAGCGTCAAGTACGTGGACTACACGCACAAGAAGCAGACCGGGGGGGCCGGTCAGTATGCAAAGGTTGTGATCGATATGGAGCCTCTGCCCCGCGGAGATGGATACGAATACGTGGACAAGATCTTCGGCGGCGTGATCGACCAGTCGCTTCGTCCCTCGGTGGACAAAGGGATTCAGGCCAAGATGGCCGAGGGGGTGATCGCCGGGTACCCGGTCACGGATGTACGCGTCACCCTGGTGGACGGCAAGACCCACCCGGTGGACTCAAAGGACATCGCGTTCCAGATCGCAGGACGGGAGGTTTTCAAGAAGTGCATTCTGGACTGCCATCCCGTGCTCCTGGAGCCCATCGTGAAGATGCAGGTGATCGTTCCCCAGGCCAACATGGGTGACGTGATGGGGGACATGAACGGGCGGCGTGGGCGCATCCTTACAACCGGCTCCGAAGGGCCCATGGCCGTGATCGATGCCATTGTTCCCCTTGCAGAGGTGCAGAATTATCAGGCGGATCTGAAATCCATGACCGGTGGAGAGTGCTCTTATTCCGTTGAATTCGATCATTACGATGTGGTCCCGCCGAACATACAGAAGACGATTGTTGAGCAATACGAGAAGGAGCAGGAACAGAAGTAAGCGGGTCAGTCGATGTATTCCTTTGCGATCTCCCGCTTGTCGTGTCCGCTCAGGATGTGAAAGACGCGGACCTTTTTCAGCTTGGAGGGCGAGACAGAGGCCAGGGGGATGTAAACGATCTGCCGCTGGAGCCTTTCGGCCAGGGTTCGCATATAGGACCGGGGAGGGCGGGCAGCCACATAGACCACCCACCGTTCCAGAGAGTAATCGAGGCCGGCCGCCAGGAGGACCTCGGACTTGGTGGGGAAGAACCGGTAATCCTTGTCCTGCCATACATCAAAGAGCCTTCGGGGCGGGTAGGTCATCAGAAAACCGCCGTATTCACACCGGCAGATCCCCGGGCCCATGATGTTTTCCTCCGGGGGCGTGGCGTAAAAGGCCATGTCCGACTCCTGTTCATGTTCCCCGAGCCACGTCATCCTGTAGGGATAGTTGTTGCCGTCCTCGTCCTCGTCTTCGTCATAGATCACCACCAGAGCGCCTGCCTTGCCACCGGACCTTCTTCTGTTCTTCACGTAGATTCGTTTCTCGGACCAGCGCCTCAAGGTCTCACGGATGTCGATTCCGTCCTCCATGGACGAGCAGAACGGTTCACTCAGGCTCTCGTCTTCGCTAAGGAGCTGGGGCCACTCCTC
>CAZSUQ010000478.1:0-4788 GCA_964609935.1 uncultured Thermodesulfobacteriota bacterium
CGGGCCAACAAGGCCATGATCTACTACATCTTCGGGAACAAGGAGGGGCTTCACCTGGCCGTTCTGGAAGACCTGTTCGAGGAAAAGACCCGCAACCTGGACAACCACGCCCTGTCAGGCCTTCCCTCTGTCCAGGATCTGCTCGCCATGCTTTCCGCCTACCTGGACGCCTTTCTCAAGAACCCGGATGCCACCCGGATGATCATTCACGACATGGTGGCAGGCGCCGGCACGCTCAGGCGCCTGAAGAAGAAGCGTCCGGACCTGTTCCAGCCCTTTCTGGACGTGAGCGCCCGCCTGAAGAGGCTCGGAGAGGAGAGCAAGATCCGCCCGCTCGATCCGGACAAGGCCGTGCTCACCACCATGCTCCTCCTCATGGCGGTCCCCATCTTCCTGCCGCATGCGGACCTGATCCGCTCCAAGACCGATCCTCTCCACGACAAACTCACCGACCTGGAGCTCTGGAAGAGCTTCCTTGCCGAGATCCTCACCAGAACGATCCTCTGAGGGCCGTGCCCATCACAGTGCCCGGCGCGCCTTCATTACGAGCCGTGGAAACGATGTCTCAGGTCCTTCTATCCGACGCCAAATATTTTTCTTTACATAAAACACAAAATATAGTACGTAAGAACTAAAAACATACAAGATATTGTGTCATTTGCCCTGTACGGAAGGAATCCTTGAAACCATGATTCTGATCGGCCTGTAGACCTTTTGGCTTCCCCCTTCCTAAAAGTTCATGGGCCTTCAGGCCGATCAGATTATTTTTTTTGGAAAATATATGTTCCGGTCATACCACTTAATCTTTTCAACTTGTCGCGGAAAAGGGGTCAATGTGATCTCCGTTGTTCAAGCCTTCCCTTGAAACCACTCCACAGATCCATGAGAGACCTCTTCCCTGCAATGTTGTTGATCCAGGA
Source organism: uncultured Thermodesulfobacteriota bacterium (assembly GCA_964609935.1). Classification (GTDB taxonomy): domain Bacteria; phylum Desulfobacterota; class DSWW01; order DSWW01; family DSWW01; genus CAYTRL01. The sequence goes on from CAZSUQ010000478.1 coordinate 921, forward strand.
AGGAATGCGGCCTCCGGGCTCGGACCATTCAAAGTAAAGCATCCTCGTTCTTTTCCCCTGCTCCAGGGGCTCGAAGTGCCAGGTTCCCCTGTCCTCACCGATCTCGATCCCCTTTGCCCTGGGCAATTCCGTCCTGATATCCGGAGAAGCAGGCGAGCGGTGGTACTCCCCGCTCTTTATGATATCCCAGGAACTCACGTAGCATCCGCTCTTTCCATTCAACGTTACATCCTCATCATCAAAGTATTTCGACGTAAGAAAACGGTTTGAAAGAACAGGGAGATCAAGGTACAGGAACACGTAAACAACCGATCGGTTCCGGGTCAAGGCACGCCTGTGGATAACACGTGTGTAACGGCAATAAGGCATGAACGCAGGATAGCGCTCATAATCCGTTGCAATCCTGAAGCAGGCTTCAGGGGGGTAATCCAGAACCCCGACCAGGAGGTTTTCCCTGTACTTGGAAAAAGCGGCCTTTCGCGAGTAGATCGCAAAATCCCCGTTTCTGTGATCCTCCCTCCAGCTCCTGTCCGGTGGCTGCAGGGGATCCGCCTGATCCTGTGCGACCGTTTCAACCGGGGCCAGGGCCAGAAACAAAAGCAGAAGGTACGGCTTGTACTTCATCCCGGGGATACCTCGGATTCCTTTATCCTCAAGGTGTACTATTGTCTCGCAGTGGAGTGCAAACGCAAATCCGGGCTTGTACAGGCTATACCTCCCTGGACATGTTCGGAACCTAGCGTTTCATCCTCGAAGAGATCTTTCTGGACGTGAGCGAGACCCCGGTGACCCTGTTTGTCACGGCAGGGGCTGTGGTTGTTACTCTTCACCTCTTTTTCAAGGCGATCCTTCATGGAAGGAAATGAGGAAAACAAGAAATATCCTTAAGAAACCATACATTTTCCTCGGCTTGTCCTGTTTCTTCTCCGGGGTTCTAAGGCAGGTATGATGTTTGCACTTGTATCATTCACGAACTGTTGACAAACAGGAGAGTGAAAAATGAACAAGAACCCGGTTCTCTCGTTATTGTTTCTCATGATCGCTTTGAATCCCCTGCCGGAGAGTTGCGCTGAAGAATACGAAATCCTTCAGCTCACCCATAACAGTCATTACGAGTTCGGCCCCCAAATCAATAACACTGGGTGGGTTGCCTGGACAGGAGACACAGATTCGGGCACGCAGGTCTTCCTTTATGACGGAGCAAGCATTCGGCAGATTACAGAGGGTGACCAGGGAGGGACCTATCTCCAGATCAACGATCGGGGCTGGCTGGCATGGCAATCGGGACCCACGTCAGAAGAACGGATCCACATCTACGACGGAACCAGCGTGAATACCCTCCCCGAAATCGAGGGATATCGAATCGGGTATCCTCAGCTCAACAACCTGGGTCAGGTGCTCACATGGGGAAACGATGATTCGGACCGGGAGATCTTTCTCTTTGAGGACATGCAGGCAATACAGCTCACCGATAACGACCATACGGATCTCCTCCCCCAACTCAATGACAACGGGTGGGCCGTCTGGGTGGGCCATGACGGATCCGACCATGAGATCTTCCTGTACAACGGAACGGATGTCGTCCAGCTTACAGACAACGACGATTGTGATTACGGGCCCCATCTGAGCAACAACGGCCACGTGGTTTGGTCGCAAAGGATGGAGGAGGCCTGGATCCATGACGTATTCCTCCATGATGGATCAGAGACCATCCGGCTTACGGATGATGGGAGCGGGGGCGAGTTCCCACAGGTAAACGACAACGGACAGGTTGCCTGGTGTCGTCTCGATGAAGGCGATTACGAGATATTCTTTCACGATGGGGATCGCGTCATCCAGATCACGGACAATGATTATGATGACGGCGGCTTCTTCTTGGAAGACAGTCCTAGAATCAACAACAGCGGGCACATTGTCTGGGCCACCAACACGAATCCGAGCCGAATCTTTCTCTACAATGGAGAGCAACCCATAAAACTAGCAGGCAACTCTGCTGATTTCTACAATCCCCCAGGCATGAACGACCACGGTGCTGTGGTGTGGGAAGATCGATTGGATGGCACCGGTGTCTATGAGATCGTGCTGGCCCTTCCCGGTCCCAGCCCCTGGGGCCCAGCCTCTCAAATGGGAACGTCAACCTCTGTTCGTTCAAGCGTGGTGAATTGCGTTCTTCTGATTCTCGTTCCCGGAACAGTGCTTCTTCTCATTCGAAGGTGGACATGGGCCGTTCCCGAGGCCACGGCCGATTCACGCTTTTATCATCTTTCTTCACCTGAAAACCCTTCCCAGACGCGCTGAACCCCGGCAGTTCTGACGCATTTTGCGTCACCCCGAATACGGGCTGCATAGGCCATTCGTGCATGTCGTCAGACGCTGTGATATTGTTCCAGCAATTCAAGAACAACCGAGGAGGTGAGCCTTGAACCAGGAAGTCTACCAAAAGCTGGCCCATCATCTGGACAGCCTGCCCTCAGGATACCCCTCCACGGAAAGCGGGGTGGAACTGAGAATACTCGAGCGTCTGTTCACGCCCGAAGAAGCGGAACTGGCAACACACCTCACCCTGCTGCCCGAAGAGGCCAGGGTCGTGGCCCGAAGGGCTGCCATCGATCCGGCCCAGGCCGAGCAGCAGCTGGAGAAGATGGCCCGCAAGGGGCTGATCATGGACGAGATCCTCGAGGGCCAACCGCCCAGATATCAGGCAGCACAATTTGTCATCGGCATCTGGGAGTTTCAGGTGGACAACCTGGACCCGGAGCTCATCAAGGACGTGGATGAGTACCGGGCCGCCTTACTAGATGAAGGCTGGGCCAAGATGCCGCAGATCCGCACGATACCGGTGGAGGCCAGCATGGATGCCTCTGCCCGCGTGCTGCCCCACGAAAGGGCGCTGAAATTGCTCGACAGCCACGACAAGTTTCTAGTGATCCCATGTATCTGTCGGCAGGAACGCACCCTGGTGGGTGAAGGCTGTAACAAGCCGGAGCATTATTGCCTGGTTCTGGGGAGTGCGGCAGATTACTACCACCGCAACAACCTGGGCAAGCTTGTGGACAAGGCCGAGATGGCTGAAATGATCCGGCAGGCGGATAAGCATGGCCTGGTGTTGCAGCCCACCAACGCTAAAGAAGCCGTCAACATCTGCTGTTGCTGCGGCTGCTGCTGCGGGGTGCTCACCAGTTTCAAGAAATACCCCAGGCCGGGGGAGATGGTCTACAGCGCCTTTGTGACGACTTATGATCAGGAAGCCTGTACCGGCTGCGGGGCTTGTGAGGACCGCTGCCCCATGGACGCCCTGAGCATGGATGAGGAGAAGGCCCTGTTCAAGCCCGAGCGCTGCATCGGGTGCGGGTTGTGCACCACCACCTGTCCCGGCGAAGCCCTGGCCCTCACCCGGAGACCGGAAAGCGAGAAACCCAAGGTCCCGGCCACATTCGAAAAGGCCTTGCTCCAGCTGGCCCAGAAGAGAGGCAGGCTGGGCCCGGGTGAGCTGGCTTCCATGCTGGTCAAATCCAAGCTGGACCGTCTTCTTGCGCCGCGCTCCAAATCGTGAGGTGGTCCATTAGAACGTTCAGGACAGCGTGTGCGCGTCACCATTCGAGTTGTTTGTAAGCTGGGTTATATCGTATTGCGAGTAAGAGACGGTTGCTGTTGCAAGAATGACGGTGATTGCTGCCGACAGGAGGGAAGCTGACCGTTTCATGGTGTCCCCCTTTATGTGTTTGGCAGATTGTTATTCGAACTTAAAAGAACAATTCATGCCTCCCGCTCGTAAAGAGCTGTCACAGGTACAACCGTCTCGAGCTTTGTCATCTCGATCTCTGTCATCTGCAAAGAATCACCGGTCCGCTGCAAGGCAAACGAGTTT
>CAZSUQ010000479.1:0-4787 GCA_964609935.1 uncultured Thermodesulfobacteriota bacterium
GCTGGGAAAATCATGTACTCGAAGAGCTCCTTCCTCGTTTGCCGCAACTCCCTTTTTACGCCATCGGGTACTCCGGTGGGCTGGTGCTCGCGCTTCACAGTCTATTTCATCATGAGCGTTGTGACGTGAAGGCGTTTTCCAAAAGGGATTCCCCTGTGAAATCTCGTGCTTCTTTTTTCCTGCTTCCTTTCACCATTCTTTCTTCCTCTTGAGCTTCTAAGGGTTCATGATGAACAAAAAACTTGGGAATAAGCACGTCTGTAAGCACTGCGGATGCAAATTCTACGATCTGAAGAAGGAGCAACCGATCTGTCCTAAATGCGGAGCGACACAGGAAGAAAAGCAGAAAGCGAAGAAAATAAAGAATGAAGTGAACACAGAAGACTGAAGTTTTATTTATTGTGAATCACTCCTTGATCTTCCGGAACTCATAACCGGAGTGACGGATCCGCTCTTCACCGTCCGCGGTGTATACGTGAACGGTTCCCTCGATGTGGGGAAGGCCTCCCCCGGAAGTGTAAATCATCGCCTCGGTATCGGAGATCGGGAGCACAGGCAGGATGAACTCACCGGTGGCCCACTCGGTGCCATCCAGGAAAATGTCAAAAAGAAGAAATCCATCCTTTGTTCGTAGATGTATCTTTTCAATAGATCCCGACTCGTCCGGATTGAGGATTTCGTATTCCCCGACACGGCGCAACCAGGCGTCCGGAATCGGGTACGGTCGAATCTTCTCCCCCAGAGGAACCCTCTTTCCATTGCAGAGGAGTGCCAGGACCTTGTGATCCCCAACGTCCACGAACGAGAACTGAACCCTCTTCAAGGCCTCCGGTTGAATAGGGATGATCCCGAACAGGAGGTATCGCAGCGTAAAGGTCCCGTCGTCGCGAGACACGAGTTGAAGGGGCTTGCCCATAAGCCGTGTAAACAGCCGGCCCCGCTTTTCATAAATGGGAAGCAGTCCCATGAACGTGACATAGGTACCTGTGAGCTCCTCTCGATCCTTTTGGGAAAGGGGGACGCGCGGTGACAGCCTTCCCGGCTTGTGGGCAGAGATTCCCGTCTTGGCCTCCAGGGCCAGCGCCAGCGCCTCCAGGGTTACCTTTTGGACTACAGGGTCTGAAGAAGCTGAATTGGCGAGCACCACGACCCCCAGCTTGTACTCGGGCAGGATGACGAGCAGGCTCCGGAAATCCTGATGACCGCCTGCATGCTGGGCTACGGCCAGGTCCGGGTCCATCTCCTGCTGGCCGAAGAGAGGACTCCAGCAGAGGAACCAACCCAGACCGGTTTGGTGGTCAAGATCCAGCGGAACACCCTGGTTCTGGGGCTCGAGCATGTCCTTCAATGTTTCCGCTTTGAGGATTCCCTGACCGCCCGCCTTCCCTTTGTCGAACACCATCATCATGAACCGGCTCAGGTCCAGCACATTGGAATACATCCCGGCCGAGGGAAGAGTCCTCCATGCAAACTGTTCATACGCTTTCCCGTCCCTGTACCCCTTGGACAGCAGGGGTTTCATATCGGGCCTGAGCTCAAAAGAGGAGTGGGTCATCCCCGTGGGCCGAAGCACGAATTCGTCCATATAGGAGGTAAAGTCCCGGCCGCTCACCTCTTCCACCATGTGGCCGAGCAATGTCATTCCCACACCCGAATAGGAAAAGACATAATTCGGTGGATGGCACAGGTACTCTCCCCGGATCTCTGTCACCAGTTCCGTGAACGGGACCGGGCTGCGGCTCCAGATACCCTTGAACCACTGGGAGGGGAGCCCCGAGTGGTGGGTCAGGAGTGTGCGGGGTGTGATGGGCCCGGCATCCGGGAAACGGTCCTTCACGGAAAAATCAGGGAGAAAGGTTTGCAGGGGTTCGTCCAGATTGATCCTCCCCTGCTCGGCCAGCTGCATGGCAGCCGTTGCGGTGAAGAGCTTGGAGGTAGATCCGATCGGGTAGACTGTCTCAGGGCCGGCCTGCACTCCGCCCGCCTTGTCCGCAAAACCGAACCCCTCGGCAAATACGAGCGTCTGGTCATCCACCAGGGCAACGCTGAGCCCTGTAACATGGTGTTTTTTCATCTCGTTTTCAATCAGCCAGGAGAGGTAGCGTTTTGCGTATGCGTAATCACCGCGTGGGATGACTGCGGGGCGCTTTGGTGCCGGGGCGCATCCGTTCACAAGCAGGAGACCCAGGGAGACCATAACCAGCACCAGGTGGTGCAGGAAGATTGCTCTCCAGACCGATCCGAAAAGATTGAAAGTCCTGGCCTGTAATGCAGAGATCCTGGCACGCATGACATCCCTCTTTCGCCATCATCTCAAAAAGTATTGTTACATCATTGAATCGGATCCGTTCTCCAGATATTCCAGGCAGTTCGTATAACGTTCGGCCATTGGTTCGGGGATCTGAAAATTGCCGGAGCGAGGAAACAATGATGGTAGCAGGAACATTTTTCACTGCGTACTCTCGAACGATATGCTCTTGCGCTTTCGGAACGCCACAATTTTTCCACCTTCATATCATAATCACGAAGGTTCCCCAATTTCTCGGATCGGAGCTCGCAGCCCAGAACATCCCCGTTGGCATGGATCACGATGTTTTCCCGGGATGCGCTGCACAGTACGGGACTGTTCCCTGTCTGGTGAATGGATTTGATCATGTCTCGTTGAATCGATTCTTTTGTCGTTGTGGCCAGCCAGTGTAGAGAATCGCCTGGATGATAACCGCCCGCAAGCTGCATTCGGTCATCATCCACCATGCGGATATACGTATTTCCGGCGGCTTGGAAAGACTCCTCGTTTAACGCTTTGTCGAATTTGGGGTCTCCCCGAACGAGTATAATCTTGAGAAAGTCAACGGGAAGGTTCTTTCGAGCCCAGAGAGCGGTTTTTTCCGCAGTTTGATAGTTCAGGCCGGATACAACAATGGCAACAGCGGGTCTCAACCGTCCATATTTTCTTTTTAGTTTATCGAGGCCATCGAAGGTATCGATCACACGATCAAATAAACCCTTCATTCCACGTATTCTGTTATGTTCTTCGCCGATACCATCCAGGGAAAGGCCGATCGTCAATTGTTGATCAGGACAGGATAGTAATATTTTCTCCACATCGGAAAGGATTTTCTCTGTGTGATAACCGTTCATGCAGATTGTCATGTTCGGGGGGGTGCAGCGCCGGTAAAACGATTGGGCGACCTCGGGGAGGTCGTTGCGCAGTTCAGGACTGCCTCCGGTCAGGGTGATTTGCAGGGCAGGCCCGATAGATCGTGCAAGTTTATCTATTTCATCAATTGTGAGTTCATCCTGTTGGTTTGTATTTAACTCCCGCCAGAAAAAACAATGCCCGCACCTGGCGTCGCAACGGTGTGTGACATACATCATGATGTAGACAGGCAAGTGGGTACCGGGGGCGAACAGGCGGTACAAGGAGCGAGATTTATCGAGGAGGTTCATGACGGGTTCAAACGGCATCTGATGCATACAAGGTGCGGATCGACATGCCCAAATATTTCGTCGTTGCCGTAAATACACATACAATTCTGAGCAGGTCCAGAAAAAACATAAGGGATATTGATTTCAATAGAAACACAACTCCCTTTTTAGCATATACGGACATGAACTCCCTGCGAATAAGAAAGTAGACCGAAACCAGGAATGCTATCGATATCAGGGAGTACAGGGGAGAGATACCTGACAAAAGGATGAAAAGAATACTGAAAAGAAGAACAACGGAATACACAGCACCTATGGCATCCATTTTGGTTACATGCGGATTGTTGGATACCGATTTGGCGTCACATAAAGATAGATAAAAGGCGCTGAAACCTTTTCTGAAATCGCTCTTGATCAGTGAAGATAACGAGTGTTCTTTTAAATGGATCCCTCTCGCATCAGGGATCCGTTTGATTCGTGCATTCTGCTTTGTTAATCTCTGTCCAAATTCAACATCTTCACTGATATTCCCTTTCAAGTCGCAATCAAAACCGCCCAATTCGTTAAAAAGGGTCGTTTTAATCGCCCCGATCGCCGTCCAGAAGAAATCATCAACAAAGCCGCTTCTCCTGGAATATATCCTCGAGGAATACAGTTGTTTGTATTGTCCAAGAAAGGCCAGGTTGTCTACATCCGATGAATAACTGCCGATGGAAGCATCCGCTGTCCCGTTTTCAATGGGATCGGTTATCTGATCAATCGTGTCCTCATATATTTGGACATCTGCGTCTATAAAGATGATTATTTCACCTTGAAACGATCCTACCCCGGTATTTCTTGAATGACCGGTATTTTGTTTCCCGGCTTTGACAACAGACAGTGGGAAATCGAATTCAAGAGAATGCAGGTTCCCGTTTCTCCCGCCATCAACAATTACGACCTCAAATTCCCTTACGGTTGTCGACCGTTGTATTGCTGTTAAGCATTGCTCTATCGTTTTCGATGCTCTGTATGCCGGAATGACGATTCGTATCTGAGGGGAACTCATATCTTCTTCCTCAAAACATCAGCGAGGGCGCGTACCTCAACGGGTCGCCACGAGATCAGGAACCCTGTCATTTCAGCTTCTTTCGCTGTCGTATACATTTTCATTAATTCGATTCAGCATACGATAATTATTTCCATGTGGTCAACATAAAAAGACATTTCTACTGTTTGAAATGAATGAAAGAGCCGTTTTTTCTTGACAAAGCCCGCCATGATTGCAATCTTTGAGTTGGTTTTGTTTCATTGTTTTTTCACCCTTTTATCATAAGAAAAGGGGGAAAATATCATGAGGAGCATTCGGTATATTTTCC
>CAZSUQ010000480.1:0-4786 GCA_964609935.1 uncultured Thermodesulfobacteriota bacterium
GAGATCATGGCCCCGATCGCAAGCTTTTTGCCCAGCAGCTCGGTGGGATGCACAATGCCCAGCAGGGATGTGGTCATATCCTCTTCATTGATGTCACGGCCGTTGATCTCGAGCGACAGGTCGGTGATCTGGAACCCTGCATGAACCTCGGTCTCCTTGGCACGGGTGAGGGCGCCCGGGTTGTAAAAGACACCGGCCGGTCCTGTGACGGTTGCGGTCCCCACCATCATGGCTGAAGAACGGGGTCCTGCGCCAAGAACCTCGAAGACAATGGCATCCGCCGGATGCGTTGCAAGAAGGAAGAGTCCGATGAGGACAGGGATAGCCGGGATGCGGAATCGGGGCGCCTTCATCGGCCGGTTCCTCCAAAGGTTGTCCGGTAGGTGAACAGGATGAGAAACGCATCGGCGTCACCCTCGATGGAGGGGAATGCCGGGTCTGCGATGGGGGTGCCGTCCTCATCCTCCAGGGGCGGGAACCCGAGGGGGTTGCCGTCCGTTACGAAGAGTGGGTTCTGACGGGTCTTCCGGTGCATGGTGGACTCGATCAGGTTGTACTGGAACCCGATGTCAAAGTGGGCAACGCCCCCCTTTTCGCGTAGAACGGGCAGCCCTTTCAGGCTCACACCCACGCCGGCAGAAAAGAGGTGACGGTTGTCGTCGAGATAGTTGGTGTTCCCTGACTGCTCCGGAAAGGGAGAAGGTTCGAAGGCATACCCGCCCCGGACCCACACATCCGTCCGCTCACCCTTGTGAACCCGGTATTCCGCCCCCACCCTCGGGCTCCAGGTGTCGCTGGTCCCCGGGTCCGGATTGACCGCGTTCTTCAAGTCGATGTCCACCACCGGGATCACCACGTCCAGATCGAGTTCAAGGGTGGGAGGCTTGTACTGGGACCAGCGGTTCCAGGAGATGTCAAAGGCCAGGGTCAGGTCCTCGGTGCGGTAGGCCAGCCCGAGAACAGCCTGCATGGGTGTCCAGAGGAGGTCACTCGTCAGGTCGATGTCGAGCGGGATCGGGCCGAGGAGGACCGTTACCGGTATCTGAAGAGGGATGCCGAAGGAGTCCCGCCACGTGATCCCCAGACTCATGTTGGACAGGGAATCGGAAAGAAGCCTTCCCTCCAGGAGAAGCCCGATGCTTGGACGGATGACGGGCTGCACCTCCTGGTCGATCAGGGTGAGGGCGTCGTTCACACCGTCCGAGCCGCGGATCCCGTTGGGGACCTCGAGGTTTCCCCCCACATCGGCAAAGACATCCGCGGATACGCCGATCTGGAACCCATCGAGAATGCGAACCGCCAGCCCGGGTTGAAGGACCATGAGATTCGTCGGGCCGTTCAGGAGGGTGTATTGAGGAACAAAAGAAAAAGGGATCTCCACGTCCAGTGCGTTCGGGAGGCCCTGGTAAAAGGAGAGCCCGAATCCGATGCGGTTTTCCAGCGCGTCGGCCAGGGGGATGATGAAGCGCATGCCTCCGTACATGCCCACTGCATCGTCTATGGGAAAGGCATCCGAGAACCTGACATGCCCTGCAGGCACCTCAGACGGGTTTGCGGCGGTAACGTCGATGTCCAGGTACTGGACCCCGATGCTGAAGTCCGAGCCCCTGTCCATCACCAGCCCTGCCGGGTTGTAATAGGTGGCCGTAAAATCGTCCACGTGTCCTGTCATGGCACCGCCCATGGCCACGGCCCTGGCTCCGAAGCCATAGGTGCGGAAGTTGGTGGCATGGGCCGGTTGAGCGGCCAGAGCACAGATGACGGCCAGAAATCCATGGAAGCAAAGCTTGAGGAACGGGTCAGAACCTTGACCTTTGTTTCTGTGTCGGGATGGGGGAGGGCAACCCCTGGCGTTCCCTTGGCCGAAGAAGATCCTTGTCAATGCGTGCATCCCCTTTCTCTGGTCATGGATTCGCAGGGTCCGGCTCAGAGGTTTTTGTGGATGAGCCTTCTTTTTCAAGTGACAGGTTGAACAGTTTTAGCGTAACCCGCCTCCCAGATCAACCCATGGCACAAAGCAAGCTCAATGACAGGGAATCCATTGGTTGTCCCGGTGAAACGATCAATAGTGGGCTCGCGAACTGCTCTTGACGTGAAACCGGTTGCACTTCAGGAGAGGGGAGGTCTTTGACACGGGGAACTCTGCGGTTGCAGCAGAAATCGGTGCTCAAAGAGGGGTGTAGGATTTCTCTTTTTTCCCCCTCCTTCTGGCTTCCTGCTCGTAGGGAAAGGGACAACCGCATTTGGAGCAGTCCACGCCGGCTCCGAGCACGCACGGCAGCTTTCGGTTCAGCTTCAAATCCAGCGTGAGTGTCCGCTGAGGCATATTGCATCGTGACGTGGCTTCAACCGCATTGACACGCTTCATCATCTCGAGGTTGATCTCCGAGTTCAGCAGATCCACCGGATACTCCATCTTGAGCATGATCAGCCGATCGATGAAGCGATCCCGCTCTTCCCAGGAGAAATCGAGCATTTCTCTCTGGGTTTCCACATGCGCGTAGCCTTCGATCTTCTTGTAAGTCTTCAAAGGGGTGAATGTCATTGCCAGCAGTGCAATGGTGGGAGACTTGATCCCGGATACCTCCAGGAGCATGTCTTCGAGACACATGTGGTTGAGGCGGTGAAACGTCGCAAGGAAAACAACGGTCTTGGCCGGAGAGTCCTTGATGTTCGCCATGATCCTGTCATACGTCCCTTTTCCTCTGATCTCGTCATGGATCTCCTGGGTGCCGTCCAGGGATACAAACGGCACGAGGCCGGGGAGGTCGGGAATCGGCAGGGTTCCGTTCGTGAAAAGTTGATTCATCTGGAACATCTTTGCACCCTCGATGACGCAATCGGCCCGAAAGAGGGGTTCCCCGCCGCTCCAACCCATGCTCATGATGTTGTGACGCTCTTTGAGAGTCCTGAGCCCGATGAGGAATTCGTCCTCGTCCATGGCCTCGGAATCATGTTCTTCGCGGAAGTAGAAACAGTGCTTGCACCTCAGGTTGCACCTGTCGGTCACGTCCACGATTGCAGATCGATGTTCGATCCCGCTCAGGTTTTCATACATGGAAAACCTCTCTCCAGATTGTCATGGCTTATCAATCAGGATGGTGCCCCTAATCGAATGCAGTTTGGTATGGGAACGCTGCACTTTTTTCTAGAAAAAAGGATAGCACACGGCCTACTTAGGTGACCAGAGGAGAAACATAGGATCGACAGGGGAGGTGCCTTCTCTCTCAATCTCTTAAAAAGAAAAACGGCGCAACCATGATCGGTTACGCCGTTTCCTGCTTGGTGCCGAGGGACGGAATCGAACCGCCCACACGCGGATTTTCAGTCCGCTGCTCTACCGACTGAGCTACCTCGGCCTCTTGTTTTATCCGTATTATAAATAATTGAATTCCCTTGAACTGTCAATCACACCGGCTGCATGCAGGCCTCATCCTGCAGGGGCTTGAGGGTAGGGCGGTTCGTATCTCTGGACCTGGCCAAGGCCGGGACGGATTTCATAGGTCCCTGCGATCTTGTCGTGAAGCCCCTGTTTCCTCGGGTCAAAGGCAACCCAGAGGAACCCGATCTCAAGCGTGACGAAGTGATTGAGGTAGTATCCAAGGGTGCGCATCAGGGCCTGTGAATAGGAAGGGTTGCCTCCATCTGCCCGGATCACCTTCAGCCCGAAGAGCATCTTGCCGGGCGTCTGCCCCCTGCTGCCCAGAAAGATGGTGAAATAGGAGAGGGTCACAACCAGGTTCAGCCAGAACAGGGACCCCAGGTTCATCTGAAGGAGGCGCAGGACCTCTTCACCCACGAGTTCGTCCCGGGACCCTGCCGAGTATCCGAAGATGCCCACCGTGAGCAGGAGCCAGATGATGAACTGGATGACAAAGGAATCACATATGTAGGAAAGCACCCGGATCCAGAATCCGGCGAACCTGGGAACGAGGACAGGCGCCTGCGGCAAGGGTTGACCAGGAAGGGGTGCCGTCGGATAAGGCTCCTGCCCTGTTGGAGCGCTTCCGGTCTGGTGCGCTGGAGGCCTGGGCTCCTCAGCCTGCGGCCCTGAAGGGTCAGGCGTGTCGCTGAGACTGGTTCCGCAAAAAGAACAGTGTTCCTGCCTTGCATTCTCCCTTCCGCAAGCCGGGCAGTGGATCCTGTCTAAGGGTGGCATGCTACCTCCTTCTTGGCAGGGGGTTGAAGCGGCCTGCCCAAATATTCATTTTCGACTGATTTTATTCTCGCATCCATCACGGGTCCTTGGCTGCCACGGCTCCTTCTCCCAGATCACCAAAACGGTACTGTACCATGCTCAGGGCAACAATGGCTGCCGTCTCGGCACGAAGGATCCTTGGGCCGAGACAGACGGAATGGAATCCCTGCTGCACGGCCATCCGCTCTTCAATGTCTGAGAAACCCCCTTCAGGGCCCAACAGGACGAGAATCCTGGCGGGTTCCCCTGCCCGAAGGCTTTTGATGTCTTCCAGTGAACCCGAGGACTGTGCTGAAAACAGGATGGCAAGATCCGTTTCGTCGGCCCGATGGATCACCTCTTCATAGGGAACAACCGGGCCGATCCTGGATACCTGGGATCTCCCGCACTGGCGTGATGCCTCCAGCGAGATCTTCTCCCATCTCGTTCTCCTTTCCCCAGCCCGTTCGGCGTCCAGGGCAGGGACGGTCCTCCGGGTGGAAACGGGCAGGATCTCATAAACACCCAGTTCAGAAGCCTTCTGGACCACGAGATCCATCTTCTGTGCCTTCAGGAGCCCGATGGCCAGAGCGATCCGGGCAGGGGATT
>CAZSUQ010000481.1:0-4778 GCA_964609935.1 uncultured Thermodesulfobacteriota bacterium
GCCGACTTCCTGCCAGGGCCTTGAACCGCATGCACGGATGAATTTCCCTATCACGGATTCGACCCTCGATGATCATGATCTCGCCGTGATCTTTCTGCCTGAAACCAGGATAGGAGGGATGACAAGCACGTGTCAAACACAAAGGAAACAATACACCCGACTGGAGACAAAAGGGATGCTTTCACAATGCTTTTTTAACTCATTTTTGTTGAGAACCTTTACACAGCGGATTTGTTTGACTCGGAATTCTCCGGTCGCCTACACTGTGAGTGACGAGATCGGAACCCTCTCTTACCGAGGCCGCATGGAAACGGGCTTGCACCTGCGGGCTGCACTCAATCCCTCCATCGTGATGGACCAGCGGATCAAAAATCCTGCGGTAAAGTTCTTTGCCTGCTGCTTGGTCCTTGCTTCCTGGTTCGTGTCTCCGGGCAAGGCCTGTGCGCAGAGCGAAGACGTGATGTGGCTCGTTCCGCACTTCCACCACGATGTGACCTACAAGATGGACCAGGAAGTGATGGACTGCCTGGCCTCGATCATGACGCACGTGCTCGTGGGCAATTGGAGAACGGATCCGCGTTTCACGTTCGTGATCGATCAGGTGCGTCCCGTGCGTGCGTACATGGATGTCTATCCCCATGAAACAGCGGATCTGCACAAGGCGCTTGGCTCTGTGCGGGCCGAGGTGCCGGGCGCCATGTACGTGCAGCCGGATCTCGAGCTTGCCATGGGGGAATCGTACGTACGCCAGATCCGCCTGGGGAAACGGTTCTTCAAGGAGACCTTCGGCATCGAACCCGTGGGCTGCTGGAACATCGACTCCTTCGGCCACTCCATCCAGCTTCCACAGATCCTGAGCAAATCCGGCATCCGCCACATGGCTTTCGCCCGGAACGAAACCCGGCCATGGATCCATCCGGACTTTTTCTGGGAATCCCCGGACGGTTCCCGTGTTCTGACCCACTGGATGTGCATCGATGTTGCGGAACTGGTGCGGCAGTACTTCTCCGGTGCTCTCCTCGGGATATCAAGGTGCATGCAGTGGGAGTTCGACAAGGTGAAGGTCCTCTACGACAAGGCCAGGGAGAAGCCCCGGGTCGGGGGGAACATCCTCGTTCCCTGCGGAACAGACATGGTGTACCTGGGGAACGCCCTCACAGACCTGGTGGATGAATGGAACAGGCACCCCCCTGAGGGGTACCCGGTGAAGTTGAGGATGGCCACCCCGAGTGAGTTCTTCCATGCCGTGGGCTCCCATGCGGATGCCCTTCCCGTGTACGACATGGATTTTCAGACAACCTGGAAGGGGTATTACGTCTCAAGGATCAACTATAAGCAGAAGATGCGTCAGGCGGAAAACGGGCTGCTCACGTGGGAGAAGGCGGCAACCCTGGCCCATTCGGAAGGGGAGCGCTACCCGGCACAAGGCATCGAGGCGGCATGGGAGGATGTTCTGGAAGCGCAGTTCCACGACCTGCTCCCTGGCAGCACGGTGGACCCTGCGATCCTCCACTACCTCCAGCGGATCGACGGGGCCGTCAGTGAAGGCCGTGAAGGAGCTGAAAAGGCCCTGGAATACCTGGCCGGGCTTGTGGATACCCGCGCAGGACCCGCCACGGACGAGGTTTTTATCCTCTTCAATCCCGTGTCATGGGAGAGGAGGGAACCGGTCACCCTGGAGCTCGATCTCGGGGAACCCGGTTTCCCGCCGCGACTCCTGGATGCGTCCGGGCAGGAGATCCCCTACCAGATCCCTGTTGGAGCCGCGGAGGAAAAAGGCAGCACGGCCGTGACCCTGGCTGTTGACCTCCCACCTTTCGGGATCACGTGCATCTTCGTGGATCGAACAAGCCCTCCTGCCCAGGATCCGCACGAGGTCCCAAACAGCGGGCCGGTCATGGAGACAGCCCATTACAGGATGGTGCTGAACGGGCAGGGTACGGTGGAGATCCTGGAGGATCGGCAGGAAGGGGTTCCCCTGCTGAAACTGGGGGGGCTGGCCAACACCATCCATGTGGAGGATGACCTTGGAACCGTTTACCGGCTCCGCCACGAGGATGCAGGGAGCCGCGTGGCGAGCACCGAGGACAGTGAATATGGATTCGACCTGGCGTTTCATTCCGGGCCGGTCCTCCTTCGTGCAACGGCCACCGGGCCGTTCTTTGACTCCACACTCACACGGGAGGTGAGGGTCTACCGCGCCTCGAGGCGGATCGATTTCATCACGACCCTGGACTGGCAGGGGGAGCAGAAGAAGGTCATCGCCCGCTTCCCCTTTGCAGGCGATTCGGAAGGAATCACCACCTCCATCCCCTACGGCTTTCAGGCCCGGCCGGACGGTGACATCGTTTCCGGTTATGCGGCCACGTTGTGGGCCGACTACGGCCACCAGGATCGGGGGGTGACCCTTGCCACCTTGGGGCTGCCCTATTTTTCCTCCCTGAAAGGTGACGTGTCCCTCATGCTCATGAGGGCCACGGCGAGGTTCACGCGTGATGATGATGTCCCGCTGGCCCAGATGCACGGCAGGCAGCGCTTTGTCTACTCCATCCTGCCCCACCAAGGAACCTGGCAAGAGAGTGGAACGCACAGGCTGGGCTGGGAGCTCAACACCCCTCCCATTTTCGTTTCCACGGGGAACCATGCCGGGCGGATTCCACCCGTGTTCTCCTGGATGAGCACCTCGGCCAACCTCGTTGCACCGGCGGTGGAGGTCCGGGATGGGGCGGTTTGGTTGCGCGTTCTGGAGGCCCTGGGGCAGGAAGGGACCGGGGGGGTGCTTCTCAACGGGGGGCTGCGGCCCGGCGAGGTTCGTCTCACGGATTTCACAGGCAAAAGGAGCGGCCCGGCGCCCCTGCGTGTACAGCATGGACGGTTCACGCACATTTTCAAGCAACAGGAGATCGCCGCTTTTGAGATCCGGACGGATCCCGAGACGACCGGGACAAAGGGCGGCACCACAGGGTGCCAGTGCAGGAGCGTGGAGACCGGGGGAAGGGATGACCTGTTACTGCTGTTTGCTATGGTGCTTCTTTTTTCTGTTTTTCGGGGTGTCATGAGAATCCTTTTGCAAAGGCATCTTCATTGAGTTTCCAGGGTTGTCCATGACGATATCTACGACCCGGCGCGGGTTCATTTCTGTGCAATGCAGGAAAGATCTGGGATAATAGAAAAGAGAAAGGTCATTTTCCTTATCAAGAGTATTTCAGGAATCCTTAATTAAGCCGGATAGAGGAGGGTATGGTTATGGGAGTCGGAAGCGATGCCGGTCGGGCGATCGGTTTCCTTGGAAAGCATTTCGTGCGGTTCGGCCGCCTGAATCCCCTGCTTACCGCGGGATTGACGGGCGTGGCCATCGGCGGTGCCGTGTACAAGCACAAAAGGGATGAAAAGATCATCAATGAAAAGATCGAAGAGGCGTTCAGGGACGAGAAAAGAGAGCAGGACCTCTGGAACACGGTTCGCTCCCAGATTGCCGGGGCGTCCGAGGACCTTTACAAGACGTACACCGTGTACAGGGAAGATGACGAGAAGCCGAGTTTTTACAAGGGCCATGCCTACAGGCCCCGGAAAGGGGAGAGAATCGGGTCGGTCCGGCAGCCTGATGTAGGAGAGGCCTGCGACCTGGTGAGCAGAGGCATCGAAAGCCTTCTTCAGAGCAACGTGGGGGGGATCTCAAGCCTCATCAACAGGGGGATGGACCCTGCGCGCGGTCTTGCTGCGGAACTGAAAAAGGTACAGGCACGGCTGGAGCGGGCAAGAGACGGCAAGGTGAAAAGACCTGACTACGCCGGCATGCAGAAACAGATCGACCGGTGCGTGGAGGAGACCATAAAACCGGTTTTAAGCGACCTCTCCTATGTCATCGGCCAGGGCGCTGCTCGAATCAGGGAGGAATCCCGGAAAGGGTTCTTCAGAAACAGGGCGGCCTGAGCCCACTCGGGAGTGCCTTTTCATGCAGCCTTCCTCTTTTTTCGCTCTCCCTGGATGGATTCATTTTCGGACCGTCTTTGTAACAGATTCGGGCTGAGGGGTGCGAGTGAAACGAACATCCTTCTCCAGCCCATGGTTGGGTCCACGAAATACTGCTTGACAATTAAAAAAACAAACATGTACAATAACATGTACATGTAATTGTAGCTGTACAGGAGGTGTTGTATGAAAGCCATATCCTATACCGCCGCACGGCAGAGTCTGGCCAAGACAATGGAAAGGGTTTGTAAAGACCATTCTCCAGTCATCGTGACTCGAAAAATGAGCGATTCCGTTGTCATTATCTCCCTTGAGGACTACGAAGCACTTGCGGAAACTGCCTATCTGTTGCGGTCCCCGAAAAGCGCAAGGCGTCTGCTTGAATCTATCGCCCAACTTGAGGACGGCAGGGGAACCGAAAGGAGCCTTGTCGAGTGAAACTCGTTTTTTCAGACAGCGCCTGGGAAGATTATCTTTATTGGCAGAAAACCGATAAAAAGATCCTTCGTAGAATTAACGGCCTCATTAAAGAAATCATGCGTACTCCCTTCGAAGGCACCGGTAAGCCTGAACCTCTGAAACACGCCCTTTCCGGATATTGGTCTCGCCGAATCAACGACGAGCACAGGCTCGTATACAAAGTAACCGAGGATGCCGTTCTTATCGCACAGTTACGGTATCATTATTGAATTCCCCTTGTGTATAGATCATGATTGTCGCCACATTCTTGTGTCCCGGGAGTTCCTGAACCGTTCGAGTGTCGTACCCATCCGATGGTCATCCGTCAGGGGCCGCTTTCGCTGAAG
>CAZSUQ010000482.1:0-4771 GCA_964609935.1 uncultured Thermodesulfobacteriota bacterium
AGCGACCAGTCCCCTTCTCGAGGCGTTCCGAGTCTCTCGAAAATCACGTTTTCAAAAATGGATTTCTTTTCCGTGCCGAGGACCACCATTCCCTGCCCCGTATCGGTTTCCGAAACCACGCGTACGGGCTCTTCCACGGTTCCCATGAACCGCAGGGGAGAGTAGGAAACCATCTTTCCTTTCCCCTCCAGGGTCAGGGTAGTATTCTTGTCGCAGAGAACGATATAGCCCTCAGGGAAAATGATGCTCTCGTTCACACGCCACTCTCCCTGCCGGATAAATATCTTTTTTTCATCTGGATCCATCCGTATGAAATCGAATTCGTGGCAGTTTGGCCCCCTTCTCATCACATCATTCTTTAAAAAATCTTCGTCCAGATGAGACCACTTGAATACCGGCACCTCCAGCAAATGGGTGCTTCCCATGATTTTGTACTGCACGGAAAGTTGATCCAGCATGGCGGGGTCCCAGGCCAGGTTCTCGGGCAAATGAAATTCGGTTTTTCGAAAATCCACAAAAGAAAACTTCTTTTTCGCCTGGAGGTCCTTCGTATTTTCATCGACGGGAATCGAGGTTCCACGAATCAGGACATCGACAATCTCCACGGGCAGCGACTGAATGTTTCCCATCTCCAGGACGAGCACGTTCCGTTCTTCATCGTATGAATGGAAATAGGCATATATCCCTTGTTTGGGCGTCAGCAGATTTCGTATGAATTTCTGGTTTCCATAGAGGATCTCTTTGATGTCAGCGTGATAACCCGGGAACGATTTGTACAGGATATCCAGATCCTTTTGATACGCTTCATCCGTTTCCGCAAAGAATTCATCGAGGGATTCCTTTTTTGAAATCTCGCACAGAGCCGCGATGTATTCTCGAAAGAACACTTTGTCCGCGAAAAACCGGTCGTACCATATCTGATACTCGTTATAATCTATGTATTCACTTCTCTCCTGAGGCAGCACGCCAAACTGTTCATACTGCCCTTCGATGGCGGTTGCTTTCAGAATGAAGGTATTGTCATAACCGATCGGCTCCAGCCGGGAAGCCACCGGGTTGTAATAAAACCGGATGTTCGAGTATGCGGTGGTATGTCGAAATCCAAAGAGATCAATCAGAGCAAATAGCCTGGCCAGCCTTCCAACCTCGAAGACCTGGGATGTTTCCAGGTCCCCTTGCCGGAACGCCTCCAACAGGTTTTTCGCCTGATTGAATCTCGGGCGGAGTATTTCGTTTTCATCGATCTTTTTCGAGTTGAAGGCATCGATCGGAGAAAACGTGAAATGTTCATTCAGATGGGCTCGTGTAAACCCGATTTCAGGATCAATGTTGTACCACAGAAGGTGGTCATAGATTCGTATGATCGGAGCATTCACATATTCATTGTTTCTCAGAAGCAGATCATCAAAATGTTCTTCGAGGTTGTAGATTCCCAGATCCTTTCCGTTGACGGTCAACTGGACAAACTCGTATCGAAGGATGGGAAACCCGCCAATCTTCTCCAGAAATTTATGCAGGTACCAATCATTAAAGTACCCTCTCGTTTTCGGGTGCTGAAGGGAAAACTCCTTCATGCCGAGGATCGTGTTTTCTCCCCTCACCTTGATCCGAAACGACCATTTTTTTGAATCCGCCCAATGGTCGGACAGGTCCCCTTTCAATCTTATGTTTACTTTGACCGTCTGCCCCTTCCAGCGCATCTCCGCCGGAACGATATCCTTGGATGTAGACAGCAAGACGCCCCGTTGAAGAGCACGCTCTCTTTTATAAGCAAGCCTTTGATAGTCCTTGTGCTTGATGTCCAGGATCAACTGTTCGGGCCGTGCGGTCAGGCTGCGTAGAAAATGGACCGGAATCCGGATGTTTTCCGTCAGAATCGGCTTGATCACCTGGCCGAAGATCCCCTCTTTGTAGGCCACCCCACCGATCAGAAAGACGAAACCTGTGTACAGCGTCAGCAGGACCATCTTGAGCGGTTTCCCATATCGATCTTGGGAGAACCCTTTCGATAACCAGCCGGAGGGCCGGCGTCTTTTTATGTACATCTACTCGATCCCTTTGATTTCCAGGAAGCTGATTTTCATGGAAGCATCGATCTCGCGCAACCGTTCCTTGCACGTTGTGAATTGTTCAACGTTTTCAAACTCGATCAAGAACAGCGCTTCCATCGATTCTGGCGTTTCGTCCACGCGTCTCATTCTCAGGGAGGAACAGTCTCGTTTCAGGATGTCAATGATTTGATCCAGTTCCCTCTTTCCCTGCCGCCGGCAGGTGACGATCAGGTTGTAGTCTTCGGCAACGGATCCCCTTCCCCCCCTCCGCTTCAGAACGATAATGGCTGTGACAATAATGAAGGCGGTGACGGTGAGCAGTGTTTGGTCCGCCCCGATACCCAACCCCAGCGCGATACAGATGAACAGGTATGCGAGTTCCTCCGGTTCCTTGATCGCGGCGCGGAAACGTACGATCGACAGCGCTCCCACCAACCCCAACGACAACGCCAGCGAAGATTTGACAACGGTAATAATCAGCATGGTCGTTGTCGAGAGCAGCACGAAGTTGCTCCCGAAGTTCTTGCGGTTCGACAAGGTGGTCCCATACCGGCTGTATATCCAGCTCAATATATGTGCCAGCACGGCCACAAGGATCATATTCAATACAAACGCGAAAATCGGCACCTGGACACTTTGTGTCGCCAGGTATTGTTGAAATGATTGAATCTTATCCATGTTTCCCTGACCTTTCTTCGTTCACACTCAATTTCTTTTTCGAGGGACTCTTCCCACGTAACGTCTTTGCTCGTGTTGAAAAAAAACCCTGTCCATTCTCAAACAATGAACCCAATTTCATTGCCGATCGTATCGAGCAGTTCCCTGCGCGCCGTTTCATCCAGGTTCTGTATATGATATCGTTCGTCAAACACTCGCTTCGAACGGCTTAGGACATCGATCCTTTCGATATAGTCCTTGACGGATCCAATGACTTTCGCAGGATTTCCAGCGGCGATCATACCGGCCGGCACATCCTTCGTTACAATGGAGCCCGCTCCGACGATGGCCCCCGCCCCGATCTCCGTGCCGGGAAGAACAATGACAGAATCCCCGATAAAACAACCTTCCTGGATCGTGATTCTTCCCAGCTTGGTAAAACCAAGGCTTTTCTTTGTGCTCGCATCGTGAGCAATCAACCGCACATTCGGACAGATTGTACAATTGTCACCAATGCTAATCAGATAACAATGCGAAGGATCAAAAAAGAAATCTTCTATGATTTCAACGTCTTGGCCTATTAACATGCCCTTGTTTATCAACGATTGAATGTACCGCTTTCTCTTGATGGAGGTAACGGCGTGGACCATGTTTTTGATTTGATTATACATTTTCATTCCTGTGCCGATCCTTTTTGGTTCTTTTGAGCCGTGGTGTATTCAAGAACGAGCGGAAGAGAATCCTCGAAGAAAGCCTTCAGATCCTTTTCCGCGGATTGGGCATCCCCTCCAACACTCGTCATGATCCTGATAAACGCCGTGCTTGTCCTCTGAAACATGAGTCTCTTCAGCACGACGCTTTTTCTTGCCTCCAATTGACTGCCCGTCACGTGACCATCGTTTACATAATAATAATACACCACTTTTCCCTGATCATATTTTTCGGTGACAAGCCTTGCAATATGGTATGGACGACCGTCACGAGCTGTGATGACCATTTCTTCATCGGCTGTCACACGATCCCCGACTCCACCCAGACATGCAGCTGCACTATGAAAAGCAATCTCCTTGTCGTCATACCACACAATCGTAAAATTGATCTCTCGACCATCGTTTCCCCGGTATTCTCTCAGGATCGCGTACTCGGTTTCCAAGGATTCAAAAATGCGTTCGTTCATGAATATATTTACACCGACCCATTCGCCGAACTTCAAAGGGAATTGAAACAATCGATTGTTTTCCAATCGTGGAACGTTTTCCACATATCCTATGGTACCCGCCGTTACCAGGGTCACGATCCATACAGCCAGTAGCCGTCTGTTCCTTTGGTTCACGACAATCCCTTTTCTTCATGGAGTTTTCAGGGAGGTGTTTTGCCGGTTCAACGAGTTTTTCTATTTGCGAACTCTTTTCAATAGGACGTATCCATCTGGGGGCGGCCCTGAACCGCCCCACTTGCGGACAAAGAAAGGTCTGTCATCCCGCCGCCATGGGAACAGACCGTTTTCTTATTTTCATGATCTGGATGACCCCGAACAAAAGGAATAAGCCGACGATAAAAACCGAAATGCCCGTGGCATCATGCAGGAAACTTTCCGGAGACGCTTTCTCAATCCCATATCGGTTTGCGATAACCACCAATGCGGCGATCCGGAGCCCGTTCATGAAAACGGCCAGCGGATAGATGAGGGCCATGAGCAACAAACTCTTTCCCGCGCTCATCCGGAACATGTATACGTAGAGCAACCCCAGCGCGGCAAACGAAATAAGCGACTTCATCCCGTTGCACGGGGTGCCGACCACCAGGGTGGTGCCGGGGAGCGTGATCCGGAACCCTTCTCTGAGATGAGGGATATCGAACAAAGAAACGAATGCCAACCCCACATCTGTTGATAACGATTTCGTAAACAAACCGATACGATTGATAAACAGGTCCGGGATCGGCAACATGAACAGAAGGAAGAGGAGAGGGAATAACAGCTTTCGTGTCATTCCTTTTCCCAGCAGGTAGAGCGAACAGCCGAAAAGATAGAACAACATGGTGAAACCGGAAAGGAAATTGAT
>CAZSUQ010000483.1:0-4769 GCA_964609935.1 uncultured Thermodesulfobacteriota bacterium
CGGGCGGCAGTAGAGTCCCTCCATGCGAAGCAGCTTGTGGCTGCGGCACCAGGGGGATGTGGCCTGGGGATCGGTGGGACCGAACAGGGCTGTGAGCGGGACGTCAAGGGCGGCAGCCACGTGCATGAGACCGGAATCGTTCGTAACGAACAGGCCGCATAGACCGATGAGGGCCATGGCCTCGGCCAGGGAGGTGGCACCTGCAAGGTTATGGAGCCTGCCGGCCCTGGCCGATCCGGAGATCCATTCGCCGAGTTCTCTCTCCTGGGCACTGCCGAAGATCAGGCCCATGGCTCCAGCCTGTTCCGTGATCCGGTCCGAGAGGGCTGCGAAGCGTTCGGGTATCCAGCGCTTTGCCGAGCCAAAGGCCGCACCGGGGTTCATGCCGAACAGGAGGGTCTCCGGACCGGCCCCCATTTCCCGGAGACGCTCCTTTGCCTGTTCCAGCTCCTGTGTGCCCACGGGAAGAACAAGCCCCCTGTCCGTTGTCTGGATGTCCATGCGAGCGAGCATCTCCAGGTTGTGATCCACCCGGTGGATCTGAAAGAGGGCCTTCTCGGCTCGAATTCGGTGCGTCAGCAGGAGGCTGCGACCGTCGGTGCAATAGCCGGCACGGCGCGGGATGCGGGCGGCAAAGCTGATCCAGGCCGCCTCAAAGGCGCGCTGGAAGAGGATGGAGGCATGGAACCGTTGATGCTTCAGGTCCGAGATCAGCCGAAAATTCCCTGCAAGCCCGCGGTGACGCCCCTTGGCGTCGTACACCAGGATGCGGTCCACATCCGCGCAGTATTTCAAGATGGGGATGACCCAGGGCTTGGCCAGAACCGAGATGGAGGCATGTGGATAGGCGGTTCGGAGGGCGCGCAGGGCAGGGGCGGACGTCACCACGTCCCCGATCCAGTTGTTGAGCCGAACCAGGATCCGGCCCTCGTCCGGAATCCTGAACGGTCGGTTGATCACTCTTCTCATGATTCTACGTGCCGCAACTCAATCCACATAGCCCAGGCTCCTCAACTTTTCTATCTCCTCCCTGGAGAGCCTCACCGAGATGGCCTGATCGTTCAGGCCTTCCCGGTACCAGCTTCGGAGATGAAGGGCCGGGTGGACTGCATCCTTTTTAGAGGAGAGGTCCCGCAGCTCTTCAGGGTCCCGGGCAAGGTCATAGGTTTCCACCTTGGAGGACTCCGGCTTGAGGATGTACTTCACAGAACCCTCCACGAATCCCATGAAGGAAGGGTTCTTGGGCGTCTTGTCCGCAATGAGCCGGGTGAATCGTTTCAGGGTTCCTTTAAAGGTTTCGAAGTAAAGCCTGTCCGGCAGGAGGGGTTCTCCCCGGAGCAGGTGCCCGGTCAGGTCTCTCCCTTCCATGGCCGGGCCGTCTGAAGGCTGGATGCCCAGCAAAGAGAGGAGGGTGGGCAGGATGTCTAGGGTGGTGACCGGACCGCTGATCCTCTTTTCCTCGGGAAACCAGGCAGGAGCGTACAGGAGGAGAGGAACGTGAAGCGTCTGCTCGTAAACCCTTCGGCCGTGGCCCCAGTAATCGTGCTCGTCCAGGCTCTCTCCGTGGTCTGAAAAGATGATCACAACGGCATGATCAAGGAGCCCCTTTGCCTGCAGCAGGCCCAGCAGCCTGCCCAGCTGGTGGTCCATGTAGGCAATCTCACTGGCATAGGCCAGCCTCTTCTTCATGACGTTCCTTGAGACAGCCTGGTCCTGTTTGTTCGCGTTCTGCAGGAACGTCTCGAAGATCCCGCGATGGCGGCGATAGGGATCGTGGGGATCGAAGTAATGGACAAAGAGAAAAAGAGGGCTGTCCAGAGGCTGTTTCCCGAGGAAGGCCTCCACGGCATCGGTGGTCTCTTCTGCATAGCGCTCGCGGTTCACGAACTTGTACCGGTTCGTGAAGGTGTCGTCGTAATGCCGGAAGCCGTGGTGAAGGCCGCAGATCTTCTTTCTCATGGTCCACCCGCTCACAAACGCAGCGGTGTCGTATCCCTGCCTGAGAAGAAGATCCGTTATCGTGGTCCAGTCTTCCATGAGCGGGATCCCGTTCCGGAAGGCACCGTGCTGGTGCGGGAACAGGGATGTGAAGACCGAAGCATGGGAGGGGCCGGTGAGCGGAACAACGGTTCTTGCGTTTTCGAACACAACGGCCCTGGAGGCCAGGCGGTCCAGGTTCGGGGTTGTATTCCGTTCATAGCCGTAGAGGGACAGGTAGTCCGCACGGGTGGTGTCCAGGGAGATCAGGATGATGTTCGGTCTTTCTCCCGGTGTTCTCGTTTCAGAATGGACCTCGGGCGCCCGGGCGAACCCGAGAAGGAGCAGGGCAGGGAAAAGGGCTCTGATCACCAGCCAGGTCCTTTGGATAGGAGAATACACCTGTAAAAGTGTTGGGTGCATGGTCACGGGTTCTGAAGAGTTTTTTCTGTTCTTGTTGTTGAGCCGCGTTCAGGAAACAATACGCGACAAAAGATCATGGAACGGAACAACGCATTCTATATTCTTCCCCAATGTGATTCAATTCCCAACGGGAATCCTGCTGTGGAAGCCACGCATTCCGGCCTTTGATTGTTGGTTCCCACGAATCAGGGGAGGCAGTGGAGGAGGCGGTCCAGATCCTCCTCATTGTTGTAGATGTGAGGCGAGATTCGGACCGCACCGCTTCTCTCCATCACGATGATGCTCTCCGATGCCAGGCGGGCGGCTTCCGCATGTGCGGAGCGGCCCTTGGGCATGAAGGCGATGATCCCGGACTCTTCCCTTGCGGGCTGTGCACCCCGAATCTCATACCCCTTCCGGGAGAGCCCGTCACGAAGGTAGGACTTGAGAAAGAGGATGCGCTCCCTGACTGCCTGAAACCCGATTTCCCTGAGCAGCTCCAGAGAGGCCAGAAAGTACACCCAGTCGTTGTAGTTTGCCGTGGAGAACTCGAACCGGGACGCATCCCCCTTGGGCGTGAAGTCATAGTCGAGCAGGCTCTTTGTCCGGACCGTGTCGGTCCCCACAAAGCTCAACTCGATCTGGTTCATGAAGTTTTCAGAGCAGGTGAAGATTCCGAGGCCCACAGGACCCATGAGCCATTTCCATGCAGAACCGGCCATGGCCGCGATCCCCATTCGCTCCGGGTCCAGCTCCACGATGCCCAGGGCCTGTGCCATGTCCGCCACGAGAAGTGTTCCGCTGTCCCGGCAGGCCCTGCCAAGGGCTGCAAGGTCCAGGACCGCGCCTGTACACCAGTCCACACGGGAAACCGAAACGAGCCGGATTCGGTGATCAATCTTTTCAATGAGGCGTTGTGCGTCCTCTTCCGTGTGTGTGGGTTTCACCCGGATGAACCTTACGCCCCTGCTCTCCAGGTTCATCCAGGGATAGACGTTGGCAGGGTACTCCTCGTCCAGCCCGAGAATCCCGTCGCCGGGTTGCCAGGAGAGCCCCTGGGCTATGATGCTCATCCCTTCAGATGTGTTGTGCGTAAGGGCGATCCGTTCCGGCGGGCATCGGATGAGGTCGGACAGGATCGCCTTGATCCGCGGCCCCACATCCCTGTGCCTGGCGCCTGTCTGTTTCCAACCGAACCGGGCATGTTCCCCATGAAAGGACTCCAGCGCCTCGAGAACACGGACCGAAGGGGGAGCCACACCTGCATTGTTCAGGTACACGCAATGCTTGTGTATGGGGAAGAGGTTTCTGATCTCGTCCCACATGGGCCTTCCTCTTTGATGTGCTGATTTTGCTGAAAGAGAAAAAGTATAGGGCGGCCCTGTGTCAGAATCAAGAAACAGGGGAAAGGCTTCCCGGTTGCACCACCCCGGTTTCTTGTCCCCTGAAAGGGGATCTTGTAGGATCAACGCTGTCTTGTTTCAGTTACCATCCTCCAGGATCCATGGAGATGATACGGAAAGGTGGCCGTCATGGGCATTGATTTCAAGGATTTCTATCACGCACGATTCCATGGGGAGAGCCGGACGTTCCTGGATTGCCCCACCTTCAGAGGCTTTCCCCTTGGGGGAATAGGAAACGGGGGGATCTCCATCTATGCGGACGGCGATCTCTCCGAGTGCAGGACCAACCACAGCTGGAACATCCCTGTGCGTGACCTGCGCGGATCCTTTTTCGCCATCAGAACCAAAGAGGCAGGCGGCCGGGTTCAGGCCAAGCTGCTCAGGAGGACCCATCACCATTCCAAAGAGTATTCCGTGGACAACATCGCGCACACCTCCTTCCGGGGTGAGATCCCATGGTTCAACCTGACCTTTCAGGATGACGATCTCCCCGTGGAGGTTGCCCTCTCCGGCTTCTCTCCCCTCATCCCGCACAACGTGAAGGACAGCTCTCTGCCTGCGGTCCTGTTCGAGGTGGAGATCAGGAATCCCACGGATCAGGATCTGGAGGTCTCTGTTCTCTTCTCCTGGCAGAATGTCCTGGGGATAACAGGGACGTCGTGTCATGCCATGTACAGAAAGCACGCGTTCCGGAGCAACCACAGCCGTCACAACTTTGCCGAGGAGGCTTCAGAGGGCCTCCTGGGAGTGAAGTTCGGTATCCAGAAGGACTTCCCCCCCACCGACCCGAGAAGGAGAGGCATCGGCAACACCCTGATCCTCACCGAGGAGCGTGAAGGAACGGACGTCTCGGTCTGTACAGCCTGGGATCACCGAGCGGACGTGCCCGGGATCTGGGAGGATTTTGCAAGGGATGGCAGGATCCGGAACCTGCCCGGACAGGGCCCCGGCTTGCCTGCACGAAAGATCAAGGGAAAATCCGGTGCG
>CAZSUQ010000484.1:0-4764 GCA_964609935.1 uncultured Thermodesulfobacteriota bacterium
TCGAGCCGGCCGGTGGCTTCATCGTAGCTGCGCGATACCGGTTTGCCTGCGATGCGGCGCGGATAGGGCCGGGTTAGCATGGGGTGGATCACCTCAGGGAACGGCTCGTTGAAGAAGAAGTTGCAGTCCCAGTAGGCCCACCCACTCGTGATCTCCTCAAATGTGCGCAGCGCGTGGTCAAAGAACAGCACCCGATCGTCCAGACCGTACCAGCTCAGCATGGACCACTCCCCCACGATGAGCGGCACGTGCTGCCGCTCGTGCTCTTCGGTGCGATTCCTGGACCAAAGAGGCAGGGTTGGGTCTGTTTCAGGGTCGTAGCCGCCTCCCAGCTCCAGGGTCACGGGATACAGGTGAGGGAAGTAGGCCAGGCGGGCCGGGCCCGGCCGCGGGTCCTCCAGGATCCCGAGAAACGAGGGGAGGCCCTGGTTCGCCACAAAGGCGCATGGCTCGAAGAACACCCAGTTCTCGGTGTCCTTTTCACGGATCGCATCGATCATTCGCTGGTTGAAGTCGGTGAACTTGCCCTCGTCGAACTCGCGGTACCGCAGAAGGCCCGTGCCCTGCCACGGCTCGTTCATGGGGTTGTAGCCCAGGACAGCCGGGTGGTCGCGGAACCGCTCCACCACGTGGGCCCACATGGCTGCATAGTGGTCCTGGAGCTCCGGGTGCGGGCCCTCGTAATCCCAGAAGTTGTCAAAGGCGCGGATCACCGCCGGGGAGAGGTAATCGAAGGCCCAGTTGCCCAGCCACTGGCTGAAGGGGAGGTGCGGCCGGCCGTCGGTGATGGTGGCCCACTCCGGCGCGCCGTCGCTGCCGCCCCAGTCTTCGCTGATGCCCGGGCCCCACACGTCCTGGTGCATGTCGAGCACCACCAGGATGCCGGCCTCGCGCATCCAGTCCAGACGCTCTTCCACCGCGTCCAGGTAAGCCTCGTCGTAGACGCCGGGTTCGGGCTCGATCTTGTGCCAGAAGATCAGGTACCGAACGAAGTTGAAGCCCCACACCCTGGAAAGATCCAGAGCGTCTTCGCGTCCGTATTTCGGCAGGCCGGAATCGCCCTTGGCCGATCCGTCAAAGTTGCAGCCGTGCAGGATGACCGACCGGCACGTCTCGTCCGTGACAAACTTCCAGTTCCGACACGCCTTGCCGTTGTCGCCGTTTTCACAGCCCTGAACCTTGTCATCCGAGGTTGAGCAGGCAACCAGGAAGAGAACGGGAATCAAAACGGCCGATAAACCGATACGTGTTAACGTACGAGCACCCATGATTCTTCCCTGCACGTGGAGGGCCCCTACCCTTCCTTGCCCGCTGCCTTTGCTTCCTTCAGATCCAGACGAAGCTTTTCCAGCACCTCTTCCGGGACCCCACCCTTCTGGGCTGCGATGAGCCTTGCACGGAGCTTTCTCACCTTCTTGATGCCGGGGTGAAGGGAGCCTTGGTCGGTATACCGGTTCCTCTTCTTCGGGCTCACACCCTCTCTTGGGCTGGCCATTGCAACCTCCTTTGTTTTCCTATATGTCTACGAAACAGGTGAAATATAGGGGATTGGTTGTTCGCCGTCAACCAACATCCCCTGGGTCCCCGGCGCGGATCACGGTCATTCTCCGAGACGCGGGAAACACGAACGCGGCCGGAAAAGCCGACCCGAAAGGGTGCAAAAAGAGGAGCGGGAATCATGAAAAACGAAACGGTTCAGGCCCCATCCGACGAACCCAAGGTCTGGCATTTGGAACCGGGTGCGCCACACACAGCGGTGGAAGAGGTCATCTTTCGCAGGAGAAGCGTTCGGTTCTACCGGAAAGAGCAGGTGCCGGAACACCTAATCCGGCGAATCCTGGAAGCGGGAAGGTTCGCCCCCTCGGCAGGCAACGCCCAGCCATGGAAGTTCATTGTCCTCCAGAATGCGGAAATGATCCAAGAGATGACACAGGACGTGATCAAGGTTTGCAAACGTGTCATGCGGTTTGCCGACTACACCGAGCCCGGCAAAGAAAAGAAGGAGTGGCGCGCCAGGCCTCTGCAACGGTACCTTCCCAACATGTTTCACCCGATTCCGTTCGCGGCCATGAAGCTCATCGCGGAAGGGCGACTGGGGGTGTGGCACGGGGCTCCCACGGTCATCGCACTTCTCGTGGACATGCGTGCTCCGGGCAAGCCGTTTCTGGACGCGGGCATTGCGGGACAAAACATGGTGCTGGCCGCCCACAGTATGGGGGTTGGAACCTGCTGGGTCAGCTTCATCGTGCCCCTGGCAATGATGTCGAAATGGAAGAAACGCTTGGGGATTCAGTATCCCTACAAGCTGGTCACCTCCATCGGCATTGGATACCCACGCGGCGAGCCGGACGGTGCCGTGAGCCGGGAAACCCAGGCCGTGGGCTGGTTCAGGGAGGACGGCTCTTACGAGGTTGTCTTTTGAGTGGAATTCGGGCAATCGGGAGATTCTCGGCAGCACGGCAAGGAGAAGATCATGACGGGTTCCCAGAAAAGAAGAAAAAGGATCGAAAGCTTCCATCGGGTGGGAGAGGATGTGATTCTCGGAAAGGTGGAGATTGATCAGGAGAAGTGTACAGGGTGTGCGTTCTGTGTAAAGGCCTGTCCTGCAGGTGCTCTCGAAACGACAAAGAAAAAAGCTCGGATGACCGACAACCAGCCCTTGTGCTTCTCCTGTGGAGCTTGTACGGCCATCTGTCCGGAAGGCGCTGTTGATTTGAAGGAATTCATCCAATTCAAGCACTTCTTCTGTTACCTGGACCGTGGGGACCCTGAGCCGCCCCGGCGATTCTGACAAAAAGAGAGAGGAAGAAGACACGGCATCCCGGCTTTTCCACTGGCCCGACGTTTTCATTTTCGAGAATGTGCGTTTCTCCAAGCCTGAACGGGGGGAAATAGATGAATAAATACGGCATGGCCCTTGACCTCGGCAAGGGATTTCTCGGTCTCCTTGCCGGGGAGTTCAGGGAGGGCACGCTTCGGCAGACCCTTCGGCTCACCGCGCAGAACAGGAGACCCACCTTTGCCAACGACCTCTCCCATGCGGATCTGCTTGAACGAAAGGCCCTTCGGAACAAGGACCGTCCACTTCTCCACTTCCATGACCAAACGTTCACCTACAGGCAGATGAATGAGAATGCCAACCGCACGGCCCACTATTTCAGCTCTCTGGGCGCAGGCCCGGGCCAGGGGCTGGCCGTGATGATGAAGAACGCGCCCCGCTGGCTCGACGCCTTCTTCGGTGCGCAGCGCCTGGGCATGTGCGCGGTCCCGGTGAACATCGCTCTCAGGGGCGATCAGCTTGCCCACATCTTCAACCATTCCGAGGCTCGTTTCCTGTGTGTGGACCATGACCTCCTCCCGTTCTTCGAGAAGATCAGGGATCGGCTCCAGGCACCTCCAAAGGTGATCGTGAACCACCAGGGTTCCGATCCGGGATTCAAGCTCTCCAGGGATCAGGTTTCCCTTGATGAGGCCTACGGCCCCCACGCGGGGACGCACAAGCCCTCAGCCACACCCAGACAGGGTGACCCCTGCCTTCTCATGTACACTTCGGGTACAACCGGGCTCCCCAAAGGCGTGCCCACCCGCTACGGCCGCACCAACATCAAGATGATGGGCCTGTTCGCAAAGGCCATGCTCAGGCCGGAGGATATCTACTTCACCTGCCTGCCCCTTTTTCATGCCAACGCACTTCTTCTCACCCTCACCAATGCACTCAATGCGGATGCACAGATGGCCCTTGCCGAACGGTTCAGTGCAAGCCGCTTCTGGGACGAGGTGAGAGATAGCAGGGCCACGGTTTTCAACACCATCGGCGCCATGATCTCCATCCTGATGAAACAACCCGAAAGGCCCTCGGAGCGTGAACACCGGGTTCGGTACGTGCTCAGCGCGGCCTGCCCGGCCGACATGTGGGAGCCCTTTGAAAAGAGGTTCGGCGTGAGGATCATGGAGGGTTACGGCGCCGTGGACGGCGGCGGGTTCATCGTGATCAACTTCGGCAATGCACCCGTGGGGAGCCTGGGCAAGCCCATGGGGGGAAAGTTTCGCATCGTGGACGATGACAGGAAAGACGTTCCAACGGGCCGGCCCGGAGAGCTGATCTTTCGCGTGGGTGGGCAGAAGCAGGCGGCCATGGAGTACTACAAGGACGCGCAATCAACGTCCAGGAAGGTCAGGGACGGGTGGCTCCACACCGGGGATCTGGTCTATGCGGACGACAAGGGCTACCTCTATTTCGTGGGCAGGAAGACCGAGTCCCTGCGGCGCAGGGGAGAAAACATATCCGCGTACGAGGTGGAACAGGCGATTCTCCGGCATCCGGATGTGCTCGAGTGCGCGGTCTATGCGGTTCCCTCGGAACTGGGTGAAGACGACGTCATGACCGCCATCGTACCGGTGGAGGGGAAAAAACCGGGGGCAGCCGACATGGCGAACTTCCTGCAGGAACACCTCGCCCGGTTTGCCGTCCCCCGTTACTACCGTTTCCTCGAAGTACTCCCCAAGACGGAGACCCAGCGCGTGATCAAGACCGTGCTGGAGAAGGAAGGCGTGACCCAGGACACGGTGGACCTTGACTCTGATAAACGGAAGTGAAGCCCGGTTGTCTCGGCCCGGCAAAGGGATCATTCCCCAAGGAACAGGTTTGCACTGACAGGATAAACGGACGACACAGGAACCCCCATGAGTCGCACCCGAGAATGGATGTTTCGTTTCACCACGCTCTGTACAACGAAACATCCATTCTCGGGTGCGACTCATGGG
>CAZSUQ010000485.1:0-4759 GCA_964609935.1 uncultured Thermodesulfobacteriota bacterium
CTATCACCGCATGAAGTGTGCGAGTCCATAGGGAGACCAGGGACCGCCGGATGAACGATTCGAAAATTCCTTGTTATGAATTGATCTGAAGAAGGATTACGGAAGGAGGGGAAGATGGCAGATAAATTCGACGTCATCATTATCGGTGCGGGCCCGAACGGGCTGGCCATCGGAGCCTATCTCAGCAAGGCCGGCCAAAAGGTCCTGCTGCTGGAAAAAAGGCTCGAAGAGGGCGGTGGGCTCATGACCGAACAGGTCACGCTTCCCGATTTCTACCACAACACACACGCCATCTACAAAATGATGGTGGACTACGCGCCTGTTTACTCGGATTTCCAGCTGGAAGAAAAGTATGACGTTCACCACATCTTTCCGGAGCTGCAATGCGCCATGCCCCTGAGCGACGGCCGCAGCCTCTGCATGTACCAGGACCTGGAGAAGACATGTGCCTCTATCGCTCAGTTCTCCCAGAAGGATGCGGAAAGCTACCGCACCATGCACAAGAGGTTCGAAGAGATGATGCGGGAGATCCTTGGCCCGCAGACCTATTCGCCGGTGGAGGCGGCTCCCATTCTGGGTGCAAAGCTCGAGGCGTCCGAATTGGGCCGGGAGTTGTCCGAATACACGGAGAAGACACCTGAAGAGATCGTCTGCGAGCTCTTTGAAAATGACCATGTCCGAACCCTGATGCTCTACCATGCATGCCACTGGGGCCTGGACTACGCCCAGTCGGGCGTGAGCTACATGGTGCTTATCTACCTGAACCGTATGGTGAACTACCGGCTCACGGCCGGCGGCTCCCACCGAGTCTCCAATGCCTTGTACAAATGCATCTTCGAGAATCAGGGGCAGATCCGGCAGAGCGTGCGGATCAAGCGGATCATCGTGGAGAACGGAGAGGCCAAAGGCGTGGAACTGGAGGATGGAACCCGGTATCTGGCCGACAAGGCCGTGGTGAGCACCATTGATCCGCACCAGACGTTTCTCGACTATGTGGGGGAAGAAAACCTGGATCCGGATTTCACTGAGATGATCAAGGCCTATCAGTGGGAGAAGTGGAGCCTCAACAACCTGCACATGGCCCTTGAAGAGCCGCCCAACTTCAAAGCGGCCGAGGCCAATCCGGAGGTGAACCAGGCCTTTTTCTACATCGTTGGGTACGAAAGCATGGATGAACTCAAGAAGCACTGGGACACCATGGAGGCCGGGGAAATGCCGCTGGAAGCCGGGGTCAACGTCTGCTTCCCCAGTGTTCACGACCCCTACCAGGCGCCCCCGGGCAAGGCCTCGGGCCTGATCTCTCAGATGGCGCTCTTCGACCCGAAGGACGGCGGCAGTGAGAAGTGGCTGCAAAATAAATACAGGGAAAAAGTGACGGAAACCTTGCTGGCTACACTGGAAAAATACACCACGAATATCAACAAAAACACCGTGTTGGAGACCTATCTCACAACGCCCGCAGACATTCAGAATAAATACGTCAACATGGTAAGGGGCGGTTACAAGCAGGGTGCCTATCACCCGCTCCAAATGGGATTCCTTCGGCCGAACCAGGACTGCTCTCATTATCGAACCTCGGTGAAGAATCTTTTTGTGGGTGGAGCGAGCGTCGCGCCCGGTGGGATGATCATCTGGGGTCCAGGGTACAACTGCGCAAATGCTGTTGCAGAGGACTGCGGGATCGAGAAGTGGTGGAAAGAGCCTGAAATGGTCACCCGGGCACGGGAAAAGAATTACATCTAAACGAGTGCTGATGTGGGAACCGCCCGCATGGGGGAGCCCGTGCGCAGCCCATACAGGAGGAACAAATCATGTTGATGAGATCAACAGGTCTGGGCAAAACCGAACTGGTGGCGGAGATCGACAACTGCAAGGCACAGGGAGATCACCTGATCCTGGTGGTGAACACCACGGACCCGGTGAAGTGGAAGGTTCGGTGCACCATGACCTGGAAGGACATGAGGAAGCTCATCGTGACCTCCATCAAGTTGTCCATCCTCACGTTCATCCTGAATCCGCTTCGATGGTTCAAAGAACCTGAACATCCGGGGGATTTCTAACCTCCCGTCGATATCGACCATCCATTGTCGATGCTCTCGAGGGAGCTCTGAGATTTCTCCCCTTATTCGAAATGACATCCTGTGAACAGGCTTTTTTCATTTCACACAGGATCTTTATTGTCATGTTGGACTCCCACTGCACGTTTCAAACAAGAGCAGGATCCGCGAAAATGGGAAAGGCTTTTTGCGCGGGCCCCAAGGAGATTCTATGGCGGACAAGACCTATGATGCGGTAATCGTCGGCGGCGGAAACAAGGCGCTCCTGCTCGCCATGTACCTGATCAAATACGGCGGAATGAGCGTGGGCATCTTCGAGCGAAGACACGAAATCGGAGGCTGCTGCGCCACCGAGGAGCTTGCCGCACCCGGCTTCCGAGGGAACACCCACGCCAACGTGATCCTCCCCTGGTACTACCTGCCGATCCTGCGTGATTTCCCCGAGTTCTGGGATTACGGCGCACAGTGGGATCAGCACCTGAGCTGTGCCGGCATGGCTTTTCGAGACAAGGAGAACTGCCTGACCCTTTACAGCCACAAGCACGACCCGGGGCAGGAACGTTCCGCAAGGGAGATTACCCGCTTCTCGGAAAAGGATGCGGATACATGGCTCAAGATCACGGATCTGGAGAAGAGCGATGAGTTCATGAAGATCCAGATGGATACGATCTTCAATCCGGCGGAGATCCGTGCAACGGATCCTGGAATCATGCAAAGACAGGTGGATGTTTATGGGAAGATCCTGGAAACCGGTTTCAACCCGGACTCGGCCATTCTCAAGGCAAACGCCTTTCAGGTGATCAAGGAATGGTTCGACAGCCCGGAGATTCAATCCACGATCCTTAGGACCATCGTCTCCTTTGCCGTGGACGTCACCGAGTCCGGACACGGCGCCACCGCTCTGGGGATGCTGCTCACCCTCCCCTATATCGGGTTCAACCGGGGCGGCACGCACATGATCGCACACGCGGCCCACCAGGTCCTCACGCAGCTCGGATGTGAATTCCACATCAACAAGGACGTGGAAAAGGCCCTGATCAAGGACGGCGCGGCTACCGGCATCCGCCTCACGGACGGAACGGAAATCGAGGCCAAGCAGATGGTGATCAGCACCCTCTCCCCCTACCAGCTCATCTTCGAGCTGATCGGAAAGGAGCACGTGGA
This sequence comes from uncultured Thermodesulfobacteriota bacterium, assembly GCA_964609935.1. GTDB lineage: Bacteria > Desulfobacterota > DSWW01 > DSWW01 > DSWW01 > CAYTRL01. The sequence continues at coordinate 3,222 of CAZSUQ010000485.1, forward strand.
CGCCCCGTTGGCCAGGCGCGTGGAACTCCTGAAGCGGAACTTCGGCTGCCTCATGTGGTACACCCTGGCGGTTCACGAGGCGCCCAGGTACAAGGCCGAGGTCTTCAATCCGGACGTGCATGACTGCGGATGGCTCGGGATGCAGCCCGACCCGGACCCCATGCACATCGCCAGGAAGTGCCAGTATGCACAGATGAACGAGTGGCCCCCGCTGGACGAATACGGCATCGTTGTGGGTTGCCACAGCCTCGTGGACCCGAGCTATGCCCCCGAAGGGAAGCACGCGGTCTACACCGAGCAGCTCGGCCAGCCCGTTTCCAGGTACTCGGAAAGGGAGTGGCTGGACATCCGAAAGCGATACACGGACGAGATGCTAACCGTGTGGAAGGATTACGCACCCAACATGACCTGGGACAACGTGATCGGCGTTGACACGAACACGCCCTATGACCACTGCCGGATGAAGAATCTCAAGCCCGACGGGACCTGGGCGGGGATCGACCGCACCTCCTGGCAGGTGGAGGAAAACAGGCCCACACCGGAGCTGGCAAACCACCGCACCCCTGTGAAGAACCTCTATGCCACGGGCGGCTCCTGGCACGTGGGGTGCAACGCGGGCTCAAGCGAATCGTACAACTGCTACAAGACCATTGCCAACGACATGGGCCTGGGGAAACCGTGGGAAGAGGCGGGAAAGGAAGAACCGCAGTCCCTGGTGGATCAGCTGAAGAACGTCAGAAAACAGATTCGGGATTCTGCCTGACGTTACCGGCAACACATGGAATCCTTCGACTCACCACCGAATGAACTTGCAAACCAATGAAGAAACGCTTTGTCATTCTGATCTGGCTCCTCCTGCTCGTGCCGACCTTTCTCATCAGCATGGCTCTTTTCCAGCTTCTTCGACAGGAGCAGTCGAGGATCGTCCAGGCAACCTACTCCACCGCAGAGGACAGGGCGAAGAATATCGCGGAAACCATTCAACTCACTACCCGCGGCGTTCAACACACCATTATCCAGGCCCTGTTTCTCATCCCGGAAAGCCGCCTCAGGCAACAACTCCAGGGGTTTGCCCTGAACACGGACCTGGTGGGCAAGGTGTTCATCTGGTCACCCGGCAAGGACCTCGAGTATTTCTTTTCGGACATACCGGCTCCAGAGGGTGAACAGAGCTTCGTTGCGCGGTACCGTGATCTCTTTGCCGACCGGGAATCCTGGGATGCTGCCGGCGGCCCTTCCGCAGGCTTCCTGTCCCCCTCTGCAATCACTGCAGAAAACGCATCCTCTCCGCAGGCCTCACCCCAGGCTCCCAGGGGAGGCTGGATCCCCTGGTTTTCGGAAAACAGGTTTTCCCTCCTCGGCTGGGTTCAGCACCGACCCGATGATTCTGTTTACGGCGTGGAGCTGAGCCTGCCGACCCTTCTGTCCTGGCTCGTCAATTATTTTCCGGATACAAACTCGGAAAATTCGGAAACCGTGGCCTATGCCCTTCTCGACGGTCTGGACCAACCTCTTCATCAGACCGGAAAGACGCCTGT
>CAZSUQ010000486.1:0-4727 GCA_964609935.1 uncultured Thermodesulfobacteriota bacterium
CAACGGCGAGCAGTGCCGCAGCCTACGTGTTGGGCGTGTTTTACCGAGCGTGGAAGCCTCCACTGCTTGCAAGCAAGCAGTGCCACACGATTCTGAAACCGCTTGTAGATTGACCTTTTCGCCCCGCTGGACGATCATGCAGAGTGGGATTGGGTGAAAGACATCTGCGCAGAGGGCGTGAGGATGGCCGCGGAAAAGGGCTGGGCAGGCATCTGCACGAGTAATTTCTGCCAGCCGCACTTTCCGGGCATGTGGAAGGATGTCCAGTGGCACAGGACCCTGACGAACCTGATTCGAAAAGAAAGCGCCTGAACGACGTAAGGTCGAATCCACCTTCCATGGACGGCCCGAGTCAAATCCTGAGAAATGAGGCGAACTTACCTGTACATCGGAGCGGCAGCGAATGCTTTCGGGCCTTTTCTGCATCCAAGCAATCAGAACCTTTTACACGCATTGGGGAAGTACAGGAAACTGGAGACTCTTTATTTACACGCTGGACAGAAAGCCGATCTAACGTTTCCCACGGCTGCAAAGAGCCTGGCCATCCCTATCCTGCCACCACCACGCACTCCCGGTTCCACGAGTCGCAACAGAAAGCAGGGAACATGACCTGGATCTTGTGAGGCTGTTCATAGGAATCGAGCACATCGACGGTATCCTGGCGGATATGGATCAAGCCCTTCAAAGGGTTTCAATAATCGAGTAGGATATAGGGAGGTTGTTTCGAGGCGTGAAAATGCAGGCGATCGAGATTCAGGAAGATATGGTGACAACGCGTTTCTTCACCCTTCCGGAGGCAGAGGAGTTGTCCCTGCCCATGCAAAACGGTGAAAGGCTGAGTCCCATCACCGTGGCATACGAAACCTACGGCGAGCTGTCCCCGGAGAAGGACAATGCCATCCTTCTTTTCCACGCTCTTTCAGGGAGCCAGCACGCTGCGGGACACAATCCTTCGGTAGCCGGCGTGGAGGATCTGTGGACCGACGAGTGCAAAACCGGGTGGTGGGACGCGTTCATCGGGCCCGGAAAGGCTCTGGACACGGACCGGTTCTTCATCGTCTGTGCCAACTACCTGGGAGGCTGCTACGGATCCACCGGACCCGCTTCCACGGATCCGAAGACAGGCAAACCTTACGGCAGCCTCTTCCCCAGGATCACACTGGTTGACATCGTAAACACACAGATGAAGCTGCTTGATTCCCTGGGGATCAAACGCCTCTCGGCAACCATCGGGGGGTCTCTGGGAGGCATGCTTGCGCTGAAGGTTGCCGTCCTCTACCCCGAGAGGGTGAGGACCGTGATCCCGATTGCCTGCGGTCCCGAGGTCTCCATCCTGCAACGCATCCACAACTTTGAACAGATCTATTCCATCGAAGAAGATCCCAACTTCAGGGGAGGCGACTACTACGAAGGAGAACATCCTAAAAAGGGGCTCGCACTCGCCAGGATGATCGCCCACAAAACGTACATATCCCTCCAAGTCATGGAAAACCGGGCGCGGCAGGAGGTGGTGGGTCCGGCAAATGATCTCACCCACTATCAGATGAACCACCCCCTGGAGTCCTACATGCTTCACCAGGGCCACAAGTTTGTGGAACGATTCGATGCAAACACGTACCTGCGCATCATGGAAGCCTGGCAGAATTATGACCTTGTGCGTAAAACGGGCGTGAAGGATCTGAAAGAGGTCTTTTCACGTTGCCGGGGACAGCGATACATGGTTTTCAGCATCGACTCGGATGTGTGTTCCTATCCGGAAGAGCAGGGAGCCCTTGTCAGCCTCCTCAAGAGTTGCGACATCCCGGTCCGGCACATCACCGTACATTCGGAAAAGGGGCACGACGCCTTTCTCCTGGAACCTGAGCTCTTCACTCCTTATCTGTCTTACACCCTTCGACAAAGGAAGTAAGGAGCAGAGGGATGGTATCGAAAAAACAGAACTGCTGGCAGCATCACAACTGCGGGCGGGAGCCCTCCGGGGCAAACGCCTCGGAACTCGGGGTGTGCCCGGCCGCCCAGGATGCATCCTTCAACGCAATCAACGATGGAATCAACGGCGGCCGGATCTGCTGGGCGATTGCCGGAACCTTCTGTGGAGGGGAGGTCCAGGGCTCCTTTGCCGAAAAGCGGGAATCGTGCCTGGAGTGCGGCTTCTTCAAAAAGGTCCGAAACGAGGAAGGGTCCGGGGATCTGCAAACCAAATTCCTCTCCTTTGTGTCAAGGGACGGAAAGACCCCTGCCTTCAAGCACGAGGCTTATAAACATTTCAAGTCAGGGGTGAGGTTCATCACCCAGGGAAAGGTGGGCGACAGCGCCTACATCATTCAAAAGGGATCCTGCCTGGTGATCGTGGAGAAGAACGGAGAGATGTTCCCTGTGGACCATTATGGAGAAGGCGACATTGTGGGTGGAATGGGTCTTCTGACCGGGGAGCCTCACCTGGCCCACGTGGAGGCCGAAACCGACATGGAGGCGTGGGCCCTCACCAGGGCGGACTTCGACACGATTTCCGAGAGTGATCCCGAGCTTCTGGAATTCCTCACGGAATTCGTGGCCAACCGTCTCGACTCCAGAAGGCCGACGTCCTATCGGACCATAGGGAAGTACGTGGCAACGGACATCATCGGGCGGGGCGGCTTCAGCATCGTGTACAGGGGAATCCATTCCACGTTGAACATGCCTGTTGCCATCAAGATGTTGAGGCACAACATGGCCCTGAACGAGGACTTCCTTGACGGCTTCCTTCACGAAGCGAAAACCATTGCGAAAATGAATCATGAAAACATCGTGAAGATCTATGACATCGAAAAGCGGTTCCGAACGGTTTTCATCATCATGGAGCTTCTCGAGGGAGAGAGCCTTGAAAGCCTGCTCGCACGGTTGAGGGTTCTCCCCCTGCCGCTGGCCGTGGATATCCTGCTCCAGACCTCTCAGGCCCTGATTTATGCGCACCAACGTGACATCATCCACCGGGACGTGACAACGGACAACATCTTTCTTCTGCCGGGGAACCGGGTCAAGGTCATGGACTTCGGACTTGCCTGCCCTGTGGGCACCGAAGACATGGATTTGCAGGGAACGGCTGCATACATGTCCCCGGAGCAGATCGAGGGGGATCCTGTGGATGAGCGAACGGACATCTACGGGCTCGGCATTGTCGCTTATGAAATGGTGACGGGCATGAGGCCTTTTCGTGGAGAGAACACCAAAGCCATCCTGGACCTGCATCTCAACACGGACATCCCCGATCCCTCGGAGATCGTACCGGATCTCCCTGAAGAGCTAAGAACGTTTATCATGAAAGCGGGACGATGTGACCCGGCCCTCCGGTACGAGGACGTGAACCAGGCCATGGAGGTCATCAAGCCTCTGGGTAAGCGAATGGGCCTGACAGGCAAGCATGCATTTCTGGAAAAACAGATGATGACCAGCATCGTCCTGCTCCACAAGGAGGAGCATCAACATGAACTCACCCGGTTGATGGAAGAGTTCGGAAAAAAGGCCAAAGAGCTGGGCGTCACCCTGAGAATCTCCGACTTCCACACCCTCTAGCCCGCTAAGCGATGTAGACGGTTTTGGTGTTCACAAACTCCCGAATGCCCTCTTCGGAAAGCTCCCTCCCGTAGCCGGAATTCTTGATGCCGCCAAAGGGAAGCCTCGGGTCCGATTTCACCATCTCGTTCACGAACACGGATCCGGTTTCGATCCTGCGGGCGTACCTGTGGGCCTTGTCTTCATCCCGGGTCCACAGGGAGGCCCCCAGGCCGAAGGGCGTGTCGTTGGCCACCCGGATGGCCTCCTCTTCGTCTTTCACCTCGATGATCGGTGTGACCGGGCCAAAGGTTTCCTCCCGGGCCACGGTCATGCCGGGTTCCACGTCCTTCAGCAGGGTCACGGGATAAAAGAACCCGGGCCCGTCGGGGATCTTGCCGCCGAGCACCAGCCTTGCCCCTTCCTCGATGGATTTGGCCACCAGACCGTGCACCTCTTCGCGCAGGTCTGCCCGGGCCATGGGGCCCACCTCGGTCTTTTCGTCCATCGGGTCGCCCATCACCACGTTCCGAAGCCTCTGCTCGAAGCGCTCGGCAAAGGCGTTCGCCACCTCCTTCACCACGATGAACCGCTTTGCGGCAATACACACCTGCCCCGCGTTCTGGTTCCTTGCCGTAACACCCACCTCGGCAGCCCGGTCCAGGTCCGCATCCGCAAGAACAATGAACGGATCGCTCCCGCCGAGTTCCATCACCGTCTTCTTGAGCACGGAGCCGCACGTGGAGGCTACCTTGCGTCCTGCAGGTTCGCTGCCGGTCAGGGTCGCCGCCACGATGCGGTTGTCCCTGATGACCCCTTCCGTGACACGCGCGGAAATGAGAAGGGTGGAAAACGCCCCTTCCGGAAACCCGGCTTCCAGATGGCATTCCTCAATGGCAAGGGCGGCCTGGGGCACATTGGAGGCGTGCTTGAGCACACCCACGTTTCCTGCCATGAGCGCCGGCGCGGAAAACCGGTACACCTGCCAGAAGGGAAAGTTCCACGGCATCACGGCCAACACCGGTCCCATGGGATCGTAGCGGACATAACTCTGGGATGCGTCGGTCTGCTTGATCTGATTTCCGAGAAGGGCCTCTGCGTTCTCTGCATAGTACTCACACACCAGGGCACACTTGTTGACCTCGGCAACGGCCTGGGTGATGGGCTTGCCCATCTCCTGCGTGATGATCTCGCCC
>CAZSUQ010000487.1:0-4704 GCA_964609935.1 uncultured Thermodesulfobacteriota bacterium
CGACAACACCCCTTTTGCCGGGGAAGCACTCCTCCAGTCCCCTGGCCGCAACCTCTGTTGAGGCGCTCATGTTGTGGTGGGGTTCTCCATGGGAAGCGATGCCCACCACCAGGTCCGCCTGTGAAACCCCTTCCGGATTCTCTTCAATCCTGTCAGGAAATAATGTGGGGCTCATTCTGTTCCTCGTGCAGCCGTTGCAATCCGCTTCTTCACCCGTTCGTATTCAAGGCGGTGAACAAGCGAGCGAACGGCCCTTTTCGGAGAGAGAAAAACAGGAACACCCGCCGCCTCGATCCGTGCCAGGTCCCGGCGGAGCTCAAACGTCGGGATGTCCGTGCAGAACAAAAGCATCTTTCCCGGCTCCAGTGCCTGGTGAACCTCATGGAGAATCTCTTTCAACATTTCGGTCATGGGGCCCGGCACGGTCAGGGCATATACAATGAGGATGTCCACCTGGGGGTCCCGGGTGAGTGCCTTGGCCACATCGATAAATACGGGCGGATGCCAGCTGAAACCCATGTCCACCGGGTTGTCCAGGTACGTCTTGGGTGGAAGGAGCTCGCCCAGCTTCCGTCGCGTCTCAGGGGTTATCTGCGCCATCCGTAGACCCGAGGAGGCACACAGATCCGTGAGCATGATGGCCGCACCGGCCTGAATGGAAACCACGGCAACCCGGTTTCCCAGGATCGACCGCTTCCCCGTGAACAGCCTGGCTGCATCCATGAGTTCCTGGGGATCCTCCATCCAGAGCATGCCCGCCTGTCGGAGCCCGTCCCGGTACAGCTCGTACCGGCCGGCCAGGCTGCCCGTGTGGGAGCGGGCCGGACCGGTCACCTCCGGGGATCTCCCTGTTTTGTAGGCCAGGACAGGTTTTTTTGCGGCAACGGAGCGCACGGCGTCAATGAGCTCTTCGGGCCGGTCCACCCCTTCCAGATAGAGGCCGATCACTTCGGTGGCATCGTCCGAGCCGAAGAACCGGATGAGGTCGTGAAACTCCACGTTGACTCGATTCCCCACACCCACCACGGAACGGAGCCCGATGCTCTCGCGCAACGCCTGGTAGGCCATCATGTGAGCCACCCCACCGCTCTGGCTCACCAGGGCGATGCCGCCGGGCAGTGCGGCGGAGAGGTCCGGGCTGAAGGAGCCGTTGAAGCGGCCTGCGGGCGTAAAGGTCCCAAAGGTGTTGGGCCCGATGATCCGGAGCGAGAAGCGGGCGGCAATGGCGCGCATCTGTTCATAAAGACGATTCCCTTCCTCCTGATCAAGCTCGTTGAACCCGCCCGAGATGACCACGGCGAGCCGAACCCCTTTCTCTCCGCACTGGCGTATACTCTCCGGGACATGCTCGGCAGGCACCACAATCACGGCGGCCTCCACCGAAGAAGGGATCTCCTGGACGGAGCCGTAGGATTGCATGCCCAGGATCTTCTCCTTTCTGGCATTCACCAGGTAGAGGTCCCCGGGGAAGCCGATCTTCTGAAGGCTCTGCACAACCATGTGCCCGTACTTGAAAGGGGCGTTGCTCGCCCCCACCACCACCACAGAGCCGGGGCTCAGGAGCACCTGAAAGGGGTCCCGTTTGTCCTGCTGTGTATTCATGTGCCTATCGTCATCTTTCGTGCGTGGTTCATGCAAAAGAAAAAACTTACCTGTGACCCACCACCCTGTCAAGGAACACGAGGATCGTTCCACAGGCAGCCGATAGGTTGATCCGAGGCTTTCGAGTGAACGCCGCTCGCAGGTGAAGGTTTCATGCTATATGCGGGTTAACAAGCTCATGAATGGCCGGAGGAACAGCCTAAGCTATTTCGACGGTCGTACGATTGAGGAGCGGCCGAAGATGACCCGAAGATGAGATGCGAAAATGTGAAATATTTTTTTGCGGACCCCTACCTCCTCCTGAGCCTCACGAACCCGATCCAGGCAAAGACCATGATCAACACGCCGAGGTTGGACGCACGGCTCGCAGGCGAGATCGTCGCGTGTCCGCAGGGATTCGGGACGCCCGGGTCGGTGGGGTTGTCGATGAAATCGCTGTAGGTGTAGTAGGCCTCCTTTTGCGAGTAGTCTGACCGGATGATCCCCCAGGGTGGAACCTCGGGGTTGGGATCGTCCCGGATCTCATAAGGGAAGACCTTGTGGAGGTAATCCCTGTCCAGCACACCCCACAGGAGTTGGTGATAGTAAAGGGCCTGATCCCCTTCCGAAACCTCGTCCGTGTGCCAGCCCACCTCGGTGAGCCAGACAGGTTTGTGGTCCACGCCCAGGTTCTCGAGCACCTTCATCAGGGGTGGAGGATCCCAGGGCCAGTAAGAGGCGTCCCTGTCGAGATAGTTGAAGATGTCGAGACCGGTGTTGCCCTTGTAGCAGTGATGGGAGACGATATCGATGTAGTCCGCGCCACCCGCCTTCATGGCCTCATCCATCCAGTCGGGCCAGTCCGCACCGCTCAGGTGCGCCAGTTCAGGGCCCAGCACGTAGCAGGAGGGGTCCGCGTCCTTTGCGGCCTGGGATCCAGGCTTGAGGATCCACTCCCGGTACTGCCAGCCATTGCCCGTGAAGAATTGTTCGAGGTTCGGCTCGTTCCACATGCCCCAGTACTTCACGGAATTGCGGTATCGATTCACGGTGTCATAGACGAAGTCGTACCAGTCCGCGGTATCAAGGGGAGGGTCGGCAATGTTCCCTGTGCCGTTGGCCCAGGCAGGCGAGTAGGCCAGCGTGGCAAAGATCTCCAGTCCGCGGGCCCGGGCGTTGTTCACAACCGAGTCCATGAACCCCCAGTTGTAGCCGTCCCGGCTTGGCTCCATCTGGAACCAGTTCATGTCCACCCGGATCCAGCCGATGCCGGCAGCGGAGATACGATCCAGGGTCGTGTTGTCCGGGACATGGCTGTTGATGCCGTAAGGCGAGTTCACATCCGCATGGGCTGCTCCCCCGCAGACCACGGCCAGGAACGTCAAAAGAACAAGAACCTTCTTCATGGTTGCACCCTCCAATCAACGTTGATTATACCCTGTAGGGTAATTATACCCTGCAGGGCAACCTTCTCCTAACTCCCCAGAGGATGTCAAGCGCTTTTCCTTGTGCTGCGCGGGTGCACATCGCAGGAACTGTTGGGGCACAAAGATGTGTCGACAACCATGGTCTACACACACGTTTTGAATCACGGAGGCAAAGCTGTAAAGAGTCCTGCCGATCGCCTTTGATATCCTCTTCTGGTGATATCTCACTTTTTTGCCGCATATCCTGTAAGGTGATATCTGGGGTGAGCCTCACCCCTGTATAGCCCCTCATCCCTACCCTGCACACCTTTCCGCAACCCCTTTATCCTATGTGGAAACTACTCATATTGACAGGAACTGTCCTCCTTTGATATCCCGCTCTCTAGGTGTTTTGATTATCCAGGATGATCTGGCGTTGTAAGAAAGAGTTCGGTGAACGAGGAATAACATGGAGTACGCTGGCTTCTGGAAAAGATTCTGGGCGATGTGGATTGATGTGTTCGCGATATTACCCATCGTTTTCATTGTCGAATGGCTGAGTGGTTTTTCACGAGAGGTGGCGCTTTTGCTCGTTATCCCGTCTGCTGCCTTAGGGTGGTTCTACAACATTTATTTCCATGGCAGATGGGGAGCCACATTGGGCAAGATGGCTGTGAAAATAAAGGTCGTCGACGAAGACAACGGGACCGACATAGGTTTTCGGCAGGCTCTCATGCGATTCTCGCCTGATGCTCTCTTTGCGGTCCTTTACTTGCTTGCCCTAATGACCGCCCTGCATTCTATCTCGTCTGCTGAGTACTCGGGTCTTTCTTGGCTACCCAGACACGAACTTCTGCAAGACAGACTGCCAGCAGGAATGGGCGTAGTTGAAACGCTGATGCAAATATGGGTCTGGAGTGAACTCGTGGTTCTTCTGTTCAATAAAAGACGACGAGCCATACACGACTTCATTGCAGGGACGGTCGTAATTCATAAAGCGTCGCAGCCCGGCACCGAACCTGCGTATGCAGGTGGCGGTTCGCCCCGCACCTGATACGCAATGTTCGGCGGACCAGCATAGAATTTTCTTGACCCATTATATGGTATCGCATACAATACCAAAATGCCTCCTGTCCAAATCGTCATCGATACGAATGTTCTTGTCGCTGCGCTACGGAGTAAACGAGGTGCTTCGTATAAGCTGATCAGCCTCCTCGGAGATCCCCGCTTCCAGATCAACGTTTCTGTCCCTTTGGTTCTGGAATACGAGAAGTCCGCCAAGCGGATTGTCCGACGAGGGGGGCTATCGGCTAGAGACATAGATGACATCCTGGACTACGTGTGCACAGTCGCTCGTCACAGGAAAGTCTTCTATTTATGGAGGCCCTTCCTGCGAGATTCGAACGATGACATGGTTCTCGAGGCGGCGGTTGCAGCCGGGTGCAAGTTTATCATCACCTACAATAGTAAGGACTTCCGAGGGGTCGGGCAGTTCGGAATCAAGGTTCTGACGCCCAAAGAGTTCCTCAAGAAGATAGGAGAACTGAAATGAGTACCATAAGCCTGCGACTCCCTGACTCCCTGCATGAAAGAATCCGGAAGCTTGCAAAGAAGGATAGGATTTCGATCAACCAGTTTGCGGCTTCGGCTATTGCCGAGAAGATCTCTGCACTTGAAACTGAAGAATATCTGGCCGGTAGGGCAGAGCGTGGGGGGC
>CAZSUQ010000488.1:0-4697 GCA_964609935.1 uncultured Thermodesulfobacteriota bacterium
AAAGCGGTTTCAATCCCTATGCGTACTCGCGCGCAGGTGCCATGGGGACCTGGCAGTTCATACGATCCACGGTAAAAAGGTACGGGCTCGTCATCAACTGGTGGGTGGACGAGCGCAGGGACCTGGAGAAATCCACGCGAGCCGCAGCGCGATACCTGAAGGATCTGTACGAGCTCTTTGATGACTGGGATCTCGCCGCAGCCGCCTACAACGCGGGAGAGGGGAAGATCCAGCGGGCCATCCGCAAGTACGAGAGCAACAACTTCTGGCACATCTCCAGGAAACGCTACCTGAAAAAGGAAACCAAAAACTATGTCCCCCGATTCCTGGCGGTCCTGAAGATCGCAAAGGACCCCGAACGCTATGGATACGGGGTCATCGACCCGGATCCGCCCCTCCTTTATGAGAGCGTTGCCATCAGGGATGCAACCGACCTTGCCGTGATTGCGGAGGGATGCGGTTACAAGCTTTCCCACCTGAAAAAGCTCAACCCCCAGTTGAAACGAGGGTGCACGCCTCCCTCGTACAAGGGAGCGTATCCGGTCAAGATTCCTCAAGGCACCGGGAAACGTTTTCTGGCTTTTTACGAGCAGTTGGACCCGGCCAAGCGCCTGACGTTCCGGCGGCACCGGATCAAGGAGGGTGAAACCCTTTCTCATATCGCCAGACGCTACGGCATATCGGTCCGATCCATCACGGAAATGAACGGGTTGAAAAGCAGACATCGCATTCGTCAGGGAAAGAACCTGGTCATACCGATTCCGGTCACCTATGCTTCCAGGGGAGGGTTCGGCACCGGCACAGGGTCCGCAAAGGCAAAGCCCAGGAAGCGAACCCTGCCCGACTATTCCGCACAGGGCTTCAGGAAGATCGTACACAAGGTGGAAAAGGGTGACAGCCTGTGGACCATCAGCCGTAACTACGTTGTGAACCTCTCTTCACTGAGGGCATGGAATGGAAAGGCCCGAACGTCGCGAATCTATCCCGGCCAGCGGATCGTGATCTGGAAAGAAAAAGATCCCCGGGCCGGACGCACTTCGTCGAAAACCGCCCTGGCAGGACAATCCTCATCGCACAAGGTCGCGCCCGAATCAACACGCCCCCGGAACAGCGTAGAGTCGTCCGGCAAGAAGGTCGTCCATGTGGTCAAGAGGGGTGACAGCCTGTGGACCATCAGCCGCGAGCACGGTGTTCGGTTGTCTTCCCTGATGACCTGGAACGGCCTCTCAAAACGATCCCACATCTACCCCGGACAGAAGCTGGCCGTCTGGAAGGAGAAACGTTCCCGGTCACAGCCGAAGACCGAAGCTGTTCGAGCCACCCCGCGTTCTTCAAGCAGCAAAGGGGCCCTTCACAGGACAAGGCCCACTGGCCGTTCCTTCCCGGGAGCCGGCAAGATCATCCACGTGGTGAAACCAGGGGACAGCCTGTGGACCATCAGCAGGGATCACGGGGTGAACCTCACCTCGCTTCTGGAATGGAACGGCCTTTCCAGGCATTCAAGCATCTTCCCCGGCCAGAACGTGGTGATCTGGAAAAGGCTTGTTCCGTCACGCCCTGCCGAGGGTGCCCTCACCGTAGCGGATCTGGAAGAGGCAGGGAAAAAGGATGAGGTCTGGCACACCGTGAAGCCCGGAGAAAACCTCTGGAACATTGCCCGAAGGTTCCGCGTGACCGTTGCACAGCTTTCGCAATGGAACAAGCTGGACGCGCACAGTCCCATCCACCCGGGGCTCATGCTCAGGATCTGCAGGGTAACCCACTGAAGACAGACACAGGTCTCTGTCCAACCTTTCTCGCCGAAAAAGGAGTGAATCCATGGACTACTCCGCGTTGAAGCCCCTCCTCGAAGAAACCATCCCCTGGGTCAAAGACAGCGGGCTCACGTCCGATCTGCTGGAAGAGAGACATGTCATCCTGAGGCTTCCCAGGGACAAACACCTGAACCACGTGGGCGTGGTCTATGCAGGATCCCTGTTCATGCTCATGGAAATCGCGGGGGCAGCCCTGTTCGGATGCACCTATGCCATTGGGAAGTACATCCCCATCAACAAGGAAATGCACATCAACTTTCTCAAGATGGGCACGACCGACATCCTCTGCGAGCTGTCCATTTCAGAGGAGAAGGCTCAAGAGATGATCCGCCCCGTGGATGAGAAAGGCAGAGGGGAGTGGGTGCTGGAGATGGATTGCAAGGACACGGAAGGAACGGTCATCGCCACGTCTGTCTGCCACTACTACATCAAAAAGATGGGTTGAACCGCCTGGACCGTGATTACTTCTTGTCCGGTGGGTCGTTGAAAAGGATTTTGGCAAAATCCGGGTAGCGTTTCTGCGCGCAGATCGGGCAGAGGCCGTGACTGAATTCCGCTTCGGCATGGTCCTTGATGTAGGTTTCGATCTGTTTCCAGTATCCCTTGTCGTCACGCACCTTTTTACAGGAGGAGCAGACGGGCAGCATCCCGCTCAACAGCCTGACTTTTGCAACCGCTGCCTGAAGATCCTGGATCACCTTTTCACGCTCCTGTTCCGCCTTTGCCGAAAGGATGACGTAAGAGGCCGCTTTGGCCAGGCCTTCCAGCAGCGTGTCCTCTTCCGGCGTGTTGGCCTTTGCGCTGAAATGGGCCTGCAGGCCCACGGGATCGCCGGACGCAGAGAGAAGCCGGTATCCGGCAAAGGCAACCAGACCGCATTTTTTCGCCCACTTGTGATCATGCACTTGTGGGTCTTTCGTTACATCGTTGGTGATGAAGGTTTTGTCCGTTCCTGCCGCCACGCGGCCGATCTTGTAGCATCCAAAGGGTACGCGGCCGTGCACCTCCCCGTCCACGTGTGTGTAGCGACCGGAACTGGACACCAGGTGCAAGCAACGGTCCTTTTGGCGGCAACGATGAGGGCCTTCCTTGACACGGGCGTGAACACACCCTTTCTCACACCGATCCCCTTCCCTTGTGAGCCAGATCCTGGAAAAGTCTGCGTGAAAAACCTTCACCACCCCATCGGTTATCCGCCCGAGTTTCTTCTCAAGGCTTGCCGCCGAAAGAAGGCCTTCCATCAGCCGGTTGATGCCCTGGATCCTTTCTTGGGCGAGCTTGTGCCCGTGGATCTCCTCCTCCAGTTTCCGGACCCTGTGTTCAGGTTCTGTACGATCTTGCTTTTTCATCCTGTTCCTTCTCATTGGAAAGGTGCGTGTTTTCAACAAAATTTTCAAAGAGGCCGTTGTCAGCCACTTCGCCTGGCCAGGAGCTTTCGTGCAAGTTCAACAATGGGTTCATGGTTCTCCAGCTTCATCCTCCAGAAGCGGGGAATGGCTTCCAGGCCGAGGTAGGCACCGGATATCGAGCAGGCCATGGCACCGAGTGTGTCCCGGTCACCCCCGTTCAGGATGGAGCAGAACAGGCAGTCTTCATAGGACATGGGATTTCGGAGGAAGGAATAGATGGCAAAGGGTTGAGACTCGTGCACGGCAACGGTGCGGCCGAGGATGCCGGCAGCCTCCTGGGGAGGGGCATCCTTTCCCAGCAGGGATTTCACCTGCTGCATCTTCTGCTTCATCTCCGTTGTTCGCGAACAGGCAATCAGCTCATCAACAAAACGCTCCAGGGGAAACGGTTCCCGGGGAAGCAGCTGAACGGCCCGGGCCACGGCACAGGCGAGAACAGCTGCTCCGTCCACGCCAAGCGGGTGTGCATGGGTCACCACAGCCGATTTCCTGGCCTGCTCATACAGGTCCCCTGCATCATGAAAAAAGAGCCCGACCGGTCCCACACGCATGGCCGCGCCGTTCCCAAAGGAACCTTCCCCGTTAAAGATCCGCTGTGCCGCCTCTGCGTAAGGGATCTTTTCCTTTTCAACGAGGGCAAAGATCGTGGGCGGTCCTGTAGCATATCCTCTCCAGGGCTCCTGCTTGAAATTCTCCCTGAAGGTGTCACCGAGGTCCCTCTCCTCGAGCCTGCCCCTCTTCATCAAGGATTCAGCTATGCCCAGAGCCATGGCCGTGTCGTCCGTGTAAACGAGCACGTCTTCCTGTTCAAGGAAGGAACGAAGGGATCCCTCTTCGTGAATGCCGAAGGCCACCTCCCCGATGGCGTCGCCCAGGGCGCTCCCTACCATGGCACCCATGAACCTGGACTCCAGATCCTTGTTTGTCATCTGTTCCTCAGGGCATGCAAAACCTAGGAACCGGACTTTTTTGAATCATCCGGCACCGGAGGAGGGCTGACCAGGGGCAGGAACGCATCCAGTTTGCCCTTTTCCTTGACGATGGTCATGGTCATATCCCGGATCGTGAGGGCCGGTATCGGCGCCTTCTCCCTTCGGGTGAGTTTCAGGGCGTCATCCGGGCAGCCGGTCACGCAGAGCCCGCATCCGATGCATCGCTGTTCCTCCATGCGGGGAACGGCCTCCTTCATCTCGATGGCCCCCATGGGACATCGCTCCTCCGCACAGTTGCCGCACCCTGTACATCGATCGGGCGATAGACTCGGAAGAAAGGCGGACGTGCTCAGCACATGGGGATTGTCGAGTTTTGTCAGTGCCTGAAGGAGCTCGCAGCAGCAGGAGCAGCAGTTGCAGATAAAGGACAGCTTGTCCTGGGAGTTGTTCACCTGGTGGACGAGACCGCGTTCGTCGAACTCCCTGAATTTCTCTTTCATCTCCTCCTTTGTCAGGTACCGTCCGTAGCCTCTCTGTACAAG
>CAZSUQ010000489.1:0-4695 GCA_964609935.1 uncultured Thermodesulfobacteriota bacterium
GCTTGCTCATCATGACGCCTGTGGATCAAGAGGGATTCGGAGGAAAACGCTACGACTCCTCATGGTAATCCTGCTCGGTGTTGACATCCCAGATGTTCGCCTTGGACAGGATGTTGTTCTGTATGTTTTCAACGGCAACCATGGATGTCAGCATGGAATGGTCCTGATTGTTGTATCGGTGCATGCCGTTCCTGCCCACGAGAAACAGGTTCTCGATCTGATCCGTGTAGGTCTGAATCGTGTGGAATCGATCGTAGGTGCCGAAGTACGCAGGATACGTCTTGGGCATGCGAACCGGAACCGCATCCATGTCGGCGTTGCGGGCGTTCATGTTGATCTGCTCCATCTCGCGAATGGCGAGCTGGATGAAATCCTCGTCCTGGCTCGTCCAGAGGGCATCCCCCTCGTTGCAGAAGTATTCGCACGCGATCCACACGGTATCGGGGTCCTTGACCATGTATGGGCTCCAGTTGTTCAAGATCTGAAGGCGACCCACCTTCACATCCGGTTCCTGGATGTAAATCCAGTTGTCCGGAACGATCTGGTTCAAGGAAGAGATCTTTGTCGTGTTCTTGATCTTCAGCCTCTTCAGAAGCAGCCCTGCGGTCATGAAGTCCCTGTACATCAACCCTTCCGCCACCTCTCGGACGTCTTCAGGGACCGGGTCCCCAAGGGCGCGAATCAGGTCCTTCACCGGCATGGAGGAAAAGACGTAATCGCCTTCAATCTTCCGGGATGTCCCGTCAGAGAGGTTCTCCACGGTCACGGAAACGACCTGCCTGTTTTCGAGTTCCAGTGCGGTGACCCGATGGTTCAACTGGACTTCCCCACCTCGTTGTTGGACGAGGTCGGCCACCTCCTCCCACAGCTGTCCGGGGCCGAACTTCGGATAGAGGAACTGTCCGATGAGGCTCGTTTCCGTGTCTTTCTGCTCGATGGAGACGTCCCTCTTGAAGAGCACCTTCACGGCGTGGAGCAGCGCGCCCATGATGGACAGCCCTTTGACACGCTGAGCCCCCCACTCGGGCCTGATCTCGGTGCAGGGGACGCCCCATACCTTTTCCGTGTAGTCTTTGAAGAAGACCTTGTACAGCTCCCTTCCGAAGCGATTGATGAAGAAATCCTCGAGGGACCGTTCGGGTTTCACGGGAAAGAGTCGGCAGCGGATATAGCTGAACCCGATCTTCATCATCCGGAAGAAGCCGAGATTGAGCACGGTGTTGGGGGACAGGGAGATGGGGTAATCAAAGAATTTCCCGAGGAAGAGGATCCTGGAGAGACGCTGGCGAAAGAGCATGACGCGGTCCGAGCTTTCCGGGTCCGGCGCCCCTGGGGCTTTGGATAGGGGAATCTTCCTGTCCAGGAGGATGTCGTCCCTGGAAGGCGACCCCTGAATGGGGAGGACCTCTTTCCAGAAATCCATGACCCTGTCGGACTTGGAGAAGAACCGGTGTCCGCCGATATCGATCCGGTTTTCCTTGTAATTGACGGTTTTGGATATGCCGCCGATATCCGGAGACATCTCAAAGACAAGGGGGATGATGTCCGTCTTGTCCAGCAGTTCGTAAGCGGCGGTCAACCCTGCAGGGCCTGCGCCGATGATAATGGCTTTCCTGGATTTCATGAAGCACCCTGACGAAGGGGAGCGGAATCGAAAAAGGTCTCTCCGGTTTGTCCCTTTGAGAAGATATTGATGTTTTCGGACGAAGAGAGAGAAAAATAAAGGCTAAGGTACAAAATAAACATGTCGAGCCAAGGGACGTATCTTATCGTTGAGAAGGCCTTTATGCAAAGCAAGTTTTCGGTCTTCGAACAGAACGGAAACACCGGCATCCGGTTGCGTGACGTATGCGGACAGGTCCACGCGCACCTGTTCCACCGAAGATCCCGTATTGACCATGAGCACGTAGATCGAACCGTTGTTTCTCTTGAGTGTGTAAAAGACCTGGGGGCTGGAAGGAGGCGATGCCTGAACGAGATCGGGCAGCGCCAGGACTTCCTGGAGTTGAGCAAGTTCTTTTCCGAGTCTGCCCGCGGTGTGCCAGCATTCCGCTGCCTCGGGCATGCCCATGAAGTGATAGATCCCTTTGACGCCCTGTGTCAGTGCGAGATACAGGTAAGCGTTCAGTTCCTCAGGGAGCGGTAGTCGAAACCCCAGGATGAACATCTGTCCCCATAACAGCTTGGGGATCCGCTTTTTCTGGGCCATCATTTCCATGATTCCCGAGGTGATGACCTGCATATCGGTGAGCATGTGCCCTGTTTCGTGCCCAAAGGGATACATGGTCCAGGAAACGGCATCCGTGAAGTACTCTTTCCTCGTCCACCAGTTTTCGCCGTACCGGGCCCAGAACTTGTCCTCGTTCCCGTTGAGATTGATGAGGACCGGATGGTACGGGTCGAGTTCCCTGCACAGGGTGTAGAGCCGTTCCGAATGCTCTTTGTCCCACCACTCGTCCATGATCTTCCAGGCGAACAGGGCCGGGCAGTCCCTCAGCCTGGGGACCGTGTCCCTGATGATGGCCTCAATGGATGCGGCCTTGCCCCGGCGGAACGCCGCTTCCCCCTTTTCCTTCCGGTAATCCACAGAGCCTCTTAATGCGGAGGGGCGCAGCCAGAAGATGACCTTCATTCCGAGGTCGTGTGCCTGCTCCATTCCGGCGAGTTCCGACTGGTTTCGCAGGGAGGGGTCATTCATGAATCTCCAGCTTTCAAAACGCGTGATCACCCCGTTGAAGTTATTTTCTCTTGCCGTTTCAATGAGTTGTGGGTGATCCCCGATGTCGTGGAATCCCTGGAAGTAGGGGAAGAAGGGTTTTTCTTCCACGAGGAACATCTGCCTCCTGTGATCAATCTTCACCTCTGATCCCTTTCCAGGAGGCAGCCGCTTGATGGTTGTGGAAGCAGAGCAGATCTCCTTCCCTTCAGGGGAAAGGAGACGGGCGCTGACAGGGGTTTCCCCCAGGGGGAGAAGAGACGTGTAGACCGGGATGCGGCTCCACGTTTCCGAAAGATTGTCTTTTTCGAAGTGAAGGAGATTGTTTCCCACGGTCACGGTTGTCTTCAGCGGGGATCCGTGAAGACTTTCCGCATCCCGGAGTTGGAGCAGGATATGCGCCGTATCTTCTGTTGTGTAGTAATCCCGTTCCGGATGGATGCGGAAGGGCGGATCCAGAATGACCTTGCTCTGCCTCTTCGTTGCGATGGGGATTCCAAGGTCCGGGTCCATGACCCGGATTTCCACGGAGTATATGCCGTCCTGGGTTTCGCCGGTGCGCAAAGGCACACGGTCGATCTCCACCTTTTGAGATATGTTCATGGGGATGCTGACTTTAGATTGCCGGGTCCATTCCCTGTTGTCAGGCATGCGGACAAGGGCATCCACCAGGTATCGGACGTCCCTGCCTGTCCGGTTGTGGAGGTGGAAACCAATGGTGTAGAGGCCTCCGGCCAGATCCTGAACCTGTGTCTCAATGGGTGAACAGGTGAGGAAGTACCTGGACAGGGTGTCCGGGTCCATTCCGGTCAGCAGGCCGAATCGCGGCGTCGCTTCATCGAACTTGCCGTTTGGATACGCCCAGGCGCTGTATTCGCGGATCTTGTGGTTCTCTCTGCCCACATTGATTCCCCAGACGTCCTTTGTGTCCGATGACAGCTCCAGGGAGGACAGGGGCAGGACCAGTTCCGCGGTCCACATGGAATCGTAACGCTTTGTCTCTGCACGCCACACCGTGTCCCAGGCCTTGTAGTTGGCGAGATTCCCGAACTCGTCTCCGGATTCGGAGCGCTTCACCTCGGACCTCGTCCCGAGAGGGTTCACCAGGAACTGAAGGTGGGTTCTTCCGTCCCGATTCGTGTCGAGAAAGATCTCCACACAGTCATCCTCATGGATATTCTCGTCGTGTCTTGTTTTTGAGGCCTTGATCTCGGTCATACGGGGCTCGTCGCACCAGACGGCCACGTAGAGGTTGGCCGAATCCATGAGGACCGAGGCCCTTGTCTGAACCGTGGCAGGCTTGTCTTCCTTCCACTGGACAAAAGACGCCATCTTCTCCGCCTTTTCCCAGCATGGATCCGTGAGGTCCCCGTCGATCCGTGGGGGCTTAACAAGCTTTCTGCACAGGTAGGTTCTCCTGGGGGCCTGGGAAACGGCCCCTTTTGCAGGAGAAGAAGGCTCCTGAGAGGAAACCGCATTGAATGCATCCCTGTCGCTCTGTCGGTACGGGGTCGCCTCCTCACCGATCTCGATCTGGATGGCGTCGACCCACAGGGTGTGGTCCTGGTGGGACGTCTCGCATTTCATGCCGAAGCCCACGGTCTTCTCTCCTCGATAGGACGTCTTCCACTGTTCCGGCTCGAGGGAAACCGTATAGGCATGCCTTTGCCACTCCGTGGTCAAATGGAACCTGTGCTCGTGGCCGCCCGCAAGATGGACCATCAGCACCACATCGGGCCTGTCCGCCTTCAGGTAGGCGGAGATCGTCACCCTGGTTGTGCCCTGAAGGTCCGGGAGGATGATGGAACTCGATGCATCCGTCTGGATGGTCTGGATCTTGTAGGCCCGTTCTCTGGGGACCTTCTTGGCTGATTTGACGTGGAAGCGTAGGGAATTCTCACCGTGATAGGCATGCGTCCGATCAATGGCGACCGCCCCGTATCCCAACCCGGTGATCGCGTTCTGCGGCGCGCTGGCGT
>CAZSUQ010000490.1:0-4690 GCA_964609935.1 uncultured Thermodesulfobacteriota bacterium
CTTCAATCTGGAGTACCGAACCCGGGGGACCCTGACGTTTTCGGTCACCTGTGACGAGACCGAAGGCACGCTGGTTTTGAACAAGGATTACGACGTTCTGGAGGCAAAGGTCCCGTACACGGGGATGGGAAAGCGATACACCCTTCCGGAAAGCCGGACCCTTCTTTACACCTTCAAGATGACTGCGACAGAGGCAAAAGAAGGGAGTTGTCAGGGTCAGCCCGTTACCCTGTCGTTGAGCCTCTCTACCAAAGAGGGAATCGAAACACTTTCCGGAGGACTGACCGTTTACTGCGGTACCGAGATCCTTGGCAGCAGGCCTGCCAGGATCATGCGTCTTTCGGGCCGTCTTCAGCCTTTGGAAGATCCCTAAAGAAGGATATGGGTAGGGCTTTCATGTTCCACCACAAGCAGAAACCCATGCGGGTATGCGAAGGAGGGCAAAAATCCTTATGAACAACTCAGCAGGACCCCGTTTCCCAATGGCAGGACATCCCATGATGCTCACTTCTTTCAACACACCCTCTCGGATCCAGCTTCGCAACGATCTTGGGTGCAGGTGTTCTCCTCTTCTACTCCTCTTTTTTCTTCTCCCCACCCTGCTTCTCCTCCCATGCAACCAGGCGGAAGCCGGGCTGTGGGCGGATTACAACGCACTGATCGACAAGCGGATTGCACAGGCAGAGGGATTGGACCTCTGGGGCAACACGTTCCTGCCCCCTGCCGGGATGTGGGGCTTGCAGTACAAGTACAACATGTTGAGCAGCGACTCGCGCTACGATGCAGAGGGGAAGAAAGGGCCGATCCTGGCCCCGATAGAGATCCTGGGAGGAGAACTCGATCTCAACCCCCGCGGGTCTGCCGTGGCCCACAAGTTGATGTTCCTCTGCGGACTCGGAAAGGGCTGGGCCTTTGGCCTGGAAATGCAGGCGGGCACCTATGACCTGGAGTTCGATGTAAAGTATGATCCCCCCACCGGATTTGATGCCCAGGCTGCTGCATTTGTCATTAACGATGTTCTTCCTGCCCTGGGCATCATTCCCCCTGACCGCGCCCCGACAGAGAAGTTCACGGAATCCCTGGAAGGACTCTGGCAGACCATTGAAATCCTCGGGCATCCGAGGCCCGTGCTGGAGCAGGAAAAGGAACTCCGGGTGGGAGATCTTGCCCTTGCCGTCGGCTACAATTACTACAGATCCAAACACATCTCCCTGCTGGGCGCCGTGAAGTTCGCCTTCCCCACCGGGCACATAGCGGACCCGGACAGTTCACTCATCTTTGCCCTCGGGCCGGACATCGACGTGGGCGTGGGCTCCTATGGTTTCGAGTTCGGGCACCTCGCGGATTTCCGTCTTCCCGAGCCCCTCGACTGGATCATCCTGGCAACCGAGGTTTACTATAGCTTTTACACAAAGCACAAGCGCAAGTCCCCCACGGTCTTCACCCGGCCGGTCCAGGAAGTCATAGACATTCTCGACCTTGTGGGCACCGATATAGGGCCCTACTTCCCGGACCTGAGCCAGATGGAATCCGAGTACGAGTACCTTCCCGGGGCCAAGGTCCGGGGCGTGTTCCAGATCCTGCCCACCCTGTTCGGCATCCTGCCCCTGAGCTTCGGTATCCAGGCCAACTATACGAATGGTTCGGAGATCACCACGAACACGCCTGAATTTGTGCAGTACATAGATGCCATCGGGCTCATTGCGGACTCCTGGGCTGTTGAAGGCTGGGCAAAGCTCACGCTGGGCCTCTTCCCCTTGAGGATCCCGGCCACGATATCCGCTGGATACCTCATGCCCATTGCCGGGAAGAATGCCCTGATCCTGGACGACAACTGGGAATTCACCTTCCAGTTCTACTCCCCCTGGTTCTTTGGGGAGCAGATCTTTCCAGTGAAGAAATGGTTTTCAAAAGATACCGATGAGGGATAGGATCTCATGGCTTCTCTTTTTGGTCTCCCAAAGGATTGCGGAGCCCGGAATGGGTCATCCAAGGTGGTAGTGTTGTTCCCATGAGTAACCAACCGGAGAAGTGATGTGTAGGATTCTCTTCCTATGGACATTGATTTTCATCGGTTCCGGCTGCGCCGGAATCTCCGTTCTTCCGGATTCAGTACCCTCCACCCTTCGAGCAGACGGGCGGGAGGCGGAGACCCTGTTCCCCCATGATCTTTCGGGCTTGCAACCTCCCACGGAAACCCTGGAAAGCGAGCACGAAGATTACACCATTTTTCGGCTTCACTTCGCGGACAGGCCTTCCGTGCTCTTTCCCGGCCATGGCGTAACGGCTTACGAATACAGGCCCAAAAGGGATGCGCCTTCCCCTGGCGCCGGATTGCTACTCCTTCCCATTCAGGGGGCAAACTACGAGGTCTCCACCTACTTCGCCGAATACTTCGCCTCCAGAGGGTTGTCCTGCCTCCGGTTCGAGCGGCGTGCGGAATGGCTCATTCCCGAACGCCCCCTGGAGCAACTGGCACTCCTGATTCGCGAATATGTTGTGGACATCCGGAGGGGACTCGCCTGGTGGCAGGCATCGGGTCACGTGGATAAGGACCGAGTCGGGCTCTTTGGTGTTTCCATGGGGGCCATCATCGGCTCGATGGTATCGGCCCTCGAGGGGTCCAATGTCAAAGCGTCCGTACTCGTCATCGGAGGAGGTTCCATTGCTGACATCCTCATGACCGCGGATGACGAGGAGATTGGTGAAACCCGCAACAAGTGGATTGCCCGCTTTGAAAACAGGGACCAACTCGAACAAAAGCTCCACCAGGTATTGGATCCTGTGGACCCCCTTCGTCTGGCACCGTTGATCCCAGCGGCATCCACCCTGATGATCCATGCACGATTCGACCATGTCGTGCGGTACCCCCTCTGCACCTCCATCTGGGAGGCTGCAGGAAAACCGGAAAGGGTTGTTATCCCCACCGGACACTACAGTTCCGTACTCTTCATTCGCTACATTCGATGGAAGGCCTACAAATGGTTTGAAGGCCTGTTATCTGTTGACGACTGAGGTGCTCTTAACCCATCAAGAGACACCCAATGATCAGACAGGGGAACTCCATGTTCTTTTCTCGGCAGGGGAGGAGGTTTCGATCTCTTTTCCACGATTCCACAGGTCCTGGACCCAGGCCGGCTAGGACCATGACAGTCGCCTCTCCGCTGTTCGTGTTGTTCGTCCTCTTTGCTTTTCCACCTTCCTTGTGGGCAGGAGACGGCCCCGCATCCCTCTGGGCGGGAAGCGCCATTCAGGAAATCACACCTGAACCCGGCAGCCCCATGAGCGGGTATGGAGACCGTGGAAACAAGCCTTCCGTGGGAATCCACGACAAGCTTTTCTGTCGCTGCCTCTTTCTTCAGGACGGAAACAACCGCATCGCACTCGTCAGTGCGGACATGCTCGCCTTTACCCCGGAGATGCGACAGGCCATCCTGGACAGGGTTCAAGATCTTGACATTGACCTGCTCCTCCTGGCCGCAACACACACCCATTCAGGACCGGGTGGCTATGCAAAAAGCTGGGCCGTTGAGAGGTTCCTCATGGGTACCTATTCACAGACCGTTTTCGACAACCTCGCCTCCCGCATTGCGGATACCATTCACAACGCGCAGGAAAGGCTTCAATCCGTCCGTGTGGCCTACGGCATGGGCTCTGCGCCGGATCTTTGCAGGAATCGTCGCAGGGAGGGCGGCCCGGCCGATGCGGACGTGAGCGTTCTCCGGGTGGAAACCCGGGAGGGGACGCCCGTGGCCCTGGTGATCAACTTCGGCGCACATCCCACGGTCCTGAGCCCGGAGAACCTTCTCTACACCGGGGATTATGCGGGCATGACCGCAACCCTTCTGGAGGACACGCTTCATGTCCCTGTGCTCTTCTTCAGCGGGACCCTTGGGGACCTGAAGCCCTTTTACCCGGGCATACAGGAGTGGGGAGACAGCCTGGAGGACCAGTTTGAGGATGCAAGGAAGATCGCCGAAGCGTTGAGTCGAGAAGTCTTGCGGATATCGGCTCGGAACAAGCCTGAGAAGGTTTCTCTCTTTCGGGTCAACGAGCGAAGGATTCAACTCCCATCGGTGGATCTACGATCGCGCTGCTTCTATTATGTGCTCACACCGATGGTTCGTGCACTCTTTCACAGTATCTTCCACGATGAAAGCATCTTTCAGGCAGTACGGATCAACGACTTTGTTCTTGCCGGGATCCCGGCAGAGATATCCTCTGAACTCGGCAAGGAGATCAAGAGCCTGGTGCCTGCACGCGTCACCATGATCGCAGGTATGGCGAACGATACCTTGGGATATGCCCTCACCCCTGAAGATTACCGGACCGGTGGCTATGAAGCGTGCATGAGCTTTTTCGGGAAAAATACCGGTGTATTCATGGTGGATCAGTCCCTGGCCACCATACAGGAGATCTGGTAAAGGCAGTACACCTTCTTCCAATCTCAGTGAGGCGTCTCATGTTTCAAAAAAGTTCTGATGCAAAGGCGGTAACCATGCTCCCCGGTATCACCCGGCGAACCCTCACCTATGGCGACCGTATGCTCCTGGTGGAGTTCAGCATCAAGGCGGGCTCCGTCTTCCCTGAACACAGCCATTCCTACGAACAGATCGGTTACCTCTGCAAAGGAAGCGGAAGGTTGTGGATCGGGGAGCAATCGAGTGAGATCCGGCCCGGTTCGAGCTGG
>CAZSUQ010000491.1:0-4685 GCA_964609935.1 uncultured Thermodesulfobacteriota bacterium
GGTCGGGTGTCAGAAAGAGACAAGATTCAACCCCCTGAACGCTTCGAATAACGGATCAGGGCCTCTCGAATGGGGCGTGGCAGCATAGCGACGGTTCCTCCCGGTTCCCGGGGAAGCGCGAAGGAATCCCCCCCGGTCCGTTCCGGGGGTGCTCCAAGGATCTCGAGGCGGGCAAGAGGGTCGCGCCATCCCTCTTGTTCCATTGCGATCCGCAGTGTGCCGACACGCTCGAAGGGAATCCCCGCAATCTCAGCAAGAACGAAATCCACCCCCAGCGCTTGGGTGCCCACAACCACGTATCCAACCTGCTTTGGATCGCCGAAACGAGGCCCGTTTCCATCCGAGCCGACCACGGCATCCACGATGAACAAATCGGGACGTACCAAGTTGTTGAGGTCAAGGAGCATTTGAGCGAAATCCGCCGGGTCAGGATGGAGAAAATGGAGCTTTTTGCGTTCACCCTTCCCATGGACAAGCCCATAGGAGTTCTTCACGGCACCTGTCATCCCCATCAGGTTATGCGTTTTCAGTTTTGGGAGGGACAGGATGGCATCAAATGCTTCGAGATTTCGTGGAAGGAGAAAGGAGCGTGCTCTTTTCCCAGGGTGGCAAGGGCGGCGGATGGTTCTGTTGAGATTCACGAGCCTTGCGTTGGTACCCATGACCGCCCTCTTCATCCCCGTGCGGCCGTACGTGAGGGATTTGAATCCGAAGACCGGGTTATCCCCCACGTAGGCATGGGCCCCACATTCTTCGATCATCAGGCAGATGGCACGCACGAAGTCCGGGTGTGTGGTCAGAGCGTGTTTGGGGTGCACGGCGGCAAAGAGATTCGGCTTGAGCAGAATCTTCTGCCCGGGCTTGACAAAGGTGCCCAGGCCACCAAAGGGTTTCATGCCGGCCAGAATGCTGTCACACAGGTGATCGGGGTCGTAGTCGCTGCATGCCACCGCAGCGATCGGGACGGTCTCTTCAAAGTGGGTCGATCCCTGGGGGGAGTTCGGTCTTTCCGGCCCCTGTGTCATGGTTGAAACCCCTGTCCGTTATGTTTCACGTTCGGAGATGCTCGACCCGGGGATCGTTCGCCCGTTGCCGGAACCGAATCAATGGCCCGGTTGACACCTCACTTCCGGATATTTCCTATGGTGGAGGCGGGATGTACCGCCCCACAATTTTTCGAAATCCAAAAAGAACGTAACGCTGAAAGATCCGTTTCATCATCAAGTTGTATTTGCGCTGGATGCGCTGGGAATAGGAAAGAGACATGAGAACGAACACGGTGAATCCGGGCAGATACCTGTACACTCCGGTTCGCATCAGCCAGTCGACCCAGGACGGGGGAAGGAACAGGAGGTAGATGAGCATGCGTCCGTATCGTTTCGCCCATTTTTCCTTGTTGTGTCTTCCCAGATGATTTGCGTAAACAGGTGGATTCACACGCAGTTCCTGAGCCTCATGCGGGGACAGCTTCCCCTCCTGCAACGCGAACTCAACGATGTCCATCCTGGGATAATAGGTTGACCAATACACATTGAGACGGTCGACACGGTTTCGATTGAGGAAATGAATCATATCCGCTACTTCCTCGGGTCGCTGGCCGGGAATTTCCAGCATGATATCCAGAGAAGCACTCAGACCGAAGCGCCTCGTATTCCGGATCGCCATCTCCAGGTCCTTGTTGGTTTCGTTTCGGAGCAGATATTGACACCGCGTAGCCTCGGAAAAAGTCTGGAAACCGATCTGGACTTCGTAGCACCCCATATCTTTCAACAGGGAAGCGACTTCTTCGGTGAGGTGGTCCGGGTTGCCCACGCACCAAAAGGGCAGGCCCACGTCTCTGCGATAGGGGCGTGAAAAGGTTCGGAGCCATTGCGGGTCATAGAGGAACGTTCCATCATACCAGCGTACGTACCGGGGACCGAATTTTCTCCGTGCCTCCGCCAGTTCCCGGATCACGTTTTCCTCGCTTCGTCGGCGAAGCCAGGGACCCTTTCCTGCATACAGCTTGTGGTAATAATTATGAAAGCAGAAGCTGCATCTGTCGTGGCACCCTCTTCCGCTGGTCGCGGTGTATCCCGAGCGGAAGTAAGGGGCCACATGACGGTAAATCTCCTTGTCGGGAAAAGGGATGTCATCGAGAGAATAGTCCAAGGGGCGGAGGTCGTTTTGAACGATTTCCCCATTCTTCTTTGTCCATAGATTGGGGATCCGGGTAACGGCATCCGGATCGTCGAGATGATTCACGAGGTCAAGGAGGGGATACTCGCCCTCTCCAAGAATGACGTGGTCAACACATGAGTTCCCCAGTGTGTGCTCGGGTTCAAGGGTCGGGTGGAGACCCCCGAACACGATGGGAACGCTGCACTCGGCCCGCACGGCATGTGCAAGGTCCACCGCCCACCGGTACATGGAACTGGCCACGCCGAAAGCGAGCAGGTCCGGCTCGGTTTCGAGCACGTATCGTACGATACGTCTGCGGAACGATAACAACCGAGCCAAAGGCGGTTAGTATTGTAATGGCTCGTTGAACAGAACGGGATCATAGAGGAGAAAGGTCCGATGTCCGCATTCCGTCAGAACGGCGGATAGGTACTCGATGCCGAGGTTTTCATAAGCCGGATACACCAAGGCTACGGTTCGGGACTGGGGCATGAACTTCTTCCAAGGAAAGTTCGTGGAGGTTGAAGTTGACGAAAAACCTTACAAAAAACCTTACCGGAGAACCTGATGGAGTGTCAATGAGAAGAGACGTTCAGCGGGGTGTGAAACGAAGTCAAGAGCATAATAGGACGAGCACGGATTCATCGATTCGTGAGATGCAGGGAGCCTCGTACGAGCCTCGTCGAAGCACCGATCCCTGGTCGCTTGATTCCGTCGCAGAAGAAAAGGGGGGCGTTTTCGGAAGGACAAGAGTGGCGCAAGACACGAACCGGTATATCAGGGGGCTGGAGCTGGATCAGCCCCTCTTCGCTCGACGGGCGTCTCGTGGATGTCGCCCGGTCCACCGTTTTTCACATTGGGATACACACCGGAACGAAACGCGGGGTTGCGCTTGCGAATCCAGCGGAGGATCACAAGAGGGAGAATGAGGACAAAGACCTGAAGTTGCCGGGCCACATAAGCCGGCAGGAATCTCAATTTGAGCAGGTACCACCAACGGCGTGGATGGAGGTAGAAGTGAACGTACAACCTCGTGGACCATGACTTCAGTTCCTCAAAGGAGAGAGAGGTTTGGTACGAACGGAACTCCTGCGGAGTCGGATATCGGCCATGGCTCGTCTCTTGCCAGATATCAAAGCCGAGATGTTGTTTCGAATTTTCCAGGACCTCGGTTCCGAGAAGAGGAATCGTTTGAAAAAACTGAGCGAAATGCAAGGGGAGCCTCTTGACCAAATCCAGTGTTCGCTGCAAGCTCGCGTGCGTCTCCCCCTTGTTTCCGATCATGAAATAACCAAAGGCCATGATCCCTTCGCGCTGAATCCAGGAGACCGCTTGTTCCGTTCCCTCGATGTCGGTCTCACGGTTCATGAGGTTGAGGATTTCAGAATCCCCCGATTCGATACCGAGGCTGATGCGCACGCAACCGGCTCGGGCAAGAAGCTTGACCATTTCAGGGTCCAGCAGGTCCGGCCGCGTTCTCATGGTAAAGGACATGTCGGTATTTCGTTGCAGGATCCTGTTGCAGAGCTCCAAGACCCATTCGCGTTTCACCGTGAAGGTTGGATCGAGAAACGCGACCTCACGAATTCCGTATTTCTCTGTGCATTCGAGCAACTCAGCATGAACATTCTCAGCGGACCGTCTGCCGTACGGTACTTTGCGATCCGTGCAATAAGTACAATTGAATGGGCAACCCCTGCTTGCGAGCATGGTGGTGAAGGGCCGACGGCAGCTCAAGTTCGTTACGTACAAGCGCTGATCCACCAGATCACGAGCCGGGAAGGGCACAAGATCCAGGTCCCGGATAGGTTCCTCCTTCGGGGTACGAATGACCTCGCCGTTGTTTCGGAACAGAATCCCCTTGACGTCATGTAGGTCATCGCCCTTCTCCAAGGCCCGTACCAGAGGTTGGATGGAAGAGAATCCCTTCCCGGTCATGGCGACATCCACTTCCGGGCGCTTCATGGTTTCCTCCGGATAGTCCCCGGGGAAATGGCCTCGAATCACAAGGGGTATTTGTAAGCGATCCTTCAACCAGAAGATGTCGTTGAAACTGCTGTAGGAGTTCCACACATAGACACTGCCGATCAGGAGGTCGGGTTCAAACGGTTTCATGCGCAACGAGACCGTTTGGATGTCGAGTTCCTCGGCTTCGGCGTCCATCAGGGCCACGTGGTGGCCGTCCTGTCGCAGCAGGCTCGCCAGATACATGAGGCCCAACGGGGGGTAACGAGTCATGAACATCGTATACAGCCTGAAGGGGAAGAAGCCGGTGGAGAGGTTCACGTATGTGACCGGAGGTCGGATTAGAAGAACTCTCATGTAGGTGCTATACTCCCGGAAGTGGATAGAACGGGTGTCGAAGTTCTCTCGGCCCCTGTTTAGCGCCAGCCAGCAAAGCGAGAAAGCGTGCCGATCGATCAAGGCTATCATATCTCCGTTGACGATTCCAGGCGGATCCGCCGAGAGGCCCGCAGGGAGGCGATCCGGTGGACGTGAGCGAGAGGGAAGCTCGAGTTGATGGG
>CAZSUQ010000492.1:0-4672 GCA_964609935.1 uncultured Thermodesulfobacteriota bacterium
CCCCCCATCCGTTGCGCAGGGGCTTCTTCATCGCGGTGGGAGCCACGCGAGGAAAACGAATGTTCGAAGGGGCCCGGTTGACGATGCAGTATTTCTTCGATGCCATTGACGCAGCCTGTGCCGGAGAGCTCTTCTACTGGGGCATTGACGAGAAAGGCGCCATCAAGGATCACCCGACCGCTCTGAAAGAGTGCTACGAAGCAGGCCTGCGTTTCGTTTCCACCTGAGGAAACGCTTTCCTTTTGGAAGACGACCGGATCTCATGCAACAAACGTTGATCGAAGAGCCGACCCTGCGGGGGAAAAAGGGCGTGTTTGCATCCCGCCGGGAAGCCGGCACGCTTCTGGCGCAAAGGTTGCGAGACCTGGTTCTCCGTGACGGGATCGTGCTGGCCATCCCCTCGGGTGGGATCCCGGTGGCCTGTTCCGTTGCCCTGGAGCTTGGGCTGAGCCTGGATGTGGCGGTGGTGAAGAAGATTCAGATCCCGGGCAACGAAGAGGCGGGTTTCGGAGCTGTAGGGCCGAACGGCGAGGTGCTGCTCCACGATCGGATCGTGGAGGACCTGAAGCTGACGGCGAAAGAGATCAATGCCCAGGTGGAAAAGACCTGCAAGGTATTGAAGAAAAGAGAGGCCCTCTTTCGAAAGGAAGGCGTCTTTCCCTCCCTGAAGGATCGACCGGTCGTCCTTGTGGATGACGGACTGGCCACGGGCTATACCATGCTGGCTGCCGTGGACGTTGTTCGGCAAAAGGAGGCCGGCTCGGTCATCGTTGCCGTACCCACGGCCTCGCAGAGAACCGTGAACTTTCTTCTGCCCAGAGTGGATGTTCTTCTCTGTCTCAACGTCCGGGGCGGCCCTGTCTTTGCCGTGGCCGATGCCTACCAGGACTGGTATGACCTGGACGAGAAGGAGGCGGCAGGCACCCTGTTCGAGGCGCAGGGGGAGATCGCAAGGATCCGCGTTGCCGAGGATGCCTGAACGGTGGCAGCCCCCGCAAGGCCACGTGGAATGCACCCTTTTCGCGGAGGAAAACCCCCATGGCCCGAATCGTGCCCGCGCCCTGGTCTCTGAGAGGCGAGTCCTTCATTCAGGTTTTGCTGAGTCCTGTGGACGCCGTGCGCCATCTCGTGCCCGAGGCGTTCGAGATCCAATCGAAGAAAGGCCACACCCTGGGCGCACTCATGTGGGTCCACTACACCTCCTCACCGGTGGGACCGTACGAAGAGCTGCTGTTCATGCCGGCGAGGGTGCGCTGCAAAGGGAAGTCAGGTTACTGCATCACACACATCTGGGTGGATTCCGAGGATTCGGTGGAAAGCGGAAAGGAGAACTGGCTCATCCCGAAGCGCCTGGGCAGGATGGAGTTTCGGTCCACCGGAAGGGTGCGCGAGGCGAGGCTGGAGGAAGAGGGGACCGGTGTGATCGCACTGGCGCGTTTCCAGTGTCCCCGTTTCCCGCCTCCTGTGCCCATGCATTCCGCTGCCTTTCCCATGCCCCTGCTCCAGCAGCGGGAAGGAAGAACCGTGTTCGTGCCCTTCGGCGGTTGGGGGCTCTCCCAGCCCGTGAAGGGAGGGTTCGTGATCAAGGATCCCCTTGCCTTGCCGGTTTCCCGGGAGGCGAAGAAGCTGCCCCCTGCCCGGCTGGCCCGCTTCCGGTTGTCTTTCTCCCTTGCACAGGATCTGCAGTGACGTGAATCAGGCGTGCTTCTCGGTTTCGAACCTTTTGGCAGACCGGGTTTTTTGAGCCGCACTTCGGTTTACGCTGTATGTTTTCTTTCGTGCGTTCACGATCTTATGAAAGTTGCCGCTGTGATAATAAGACTTGAAGATCTCCAGGATATTGCCAATCGGCACATGGACATCTACCAGAGGGGAAAACCCCTCATTGTCGAGTTTGTCGAGAAAGAACTCCCAGTCCGGATGCTCCCACCAGCCTCTCCTTTCCTCTACGAATTCTGAAGCGAACTCCAACAACTTGCGATTGACCGGGATTCTCTGAAAGACCTCATCCGGCATTTCAAGGAGAAACCCCTTGAGCTCGTTGATGGAAAGCCAGTGACCGAGTGTGAGTTTCAAGATCTTTAATTTCATTTTTTCTTCCTCCTGAAAGAATTGAATGGTGAAGAAAAAATGCAATCCGGCATTTCATCGTGCTCATGTTGTGGGATTGCTTTCGCCGTCTCAGATCTGGCAGAAGGCCAGAACAAAGAAAAGGATTGTTGCGATGATGAGAACTCCCTTGATGATCTTCAGATCGTCCCCTCCCTTTCGAGGCCGGAACAGCCCTCGATCTATATTCAAAGCCATCATTCTTCCCTTCTGTTCACAGGTTGAATGAGAGATGTAACAGGATGTGCAGCATTCAATCCATGGTTTTATCGAAAGCCCGGATTCCAACATACCCTTTATCCAAAGTAGGGTATAAAAGTCAAGAAAAAACACAACATATAGTGGACAAGATAATGTTGAACCAATATATTGTGTTTTTACTGATAAGCATTGCCTGTCACCCGGGGTGTCGACGTAAAATAAGCGGTGAAGGCACATCCACCTGAAACAAACCGGGACCGATAGCGTCTAAACAGAGAACAGTCGCTGCGCTTGGAGTGTGGAACGGAAGTCCTGTATACTTTTTTCAACCAGGAAAGAGGAAATAGGAGAAAAAACATGAAAAATCAGTTTGTTGTAGCGAAGGCTCGTAACCTTCGGGAACCCTTGATGGTTCTGTCCCTGATCCTGTTGATCGCTTCGGTCCTGTTCGTGGCATATGCCCAGGCCGGGGAGTCCCAGGATTCGAAAGCGGCTCGAGGAAAGTGTCCCCACCTCCAGAGCGTCCAGAAACATAAATGTACCCATGCCTCAGCGGCTGCAGCCCCGTGCTGCGATCATGCCGGGAAGCCCGATGGGTGCTCAAAGGCATTGAAAAAGAAGCTGAACCTCACGGACAAGCAGTTAGGGGAAATGAAGAGGATCAGGGCAGAGTATCGTGAAGGCACCAAGGCGCTTCGGGACCGGATTCATAAAAAGCGGGAAGAGGTGAACGCACTTTACCGAGACCCGGAAGCAAAAAACAGGGATATTAAAAAGCTCCACGGCAAAGTCATCGAGCTGAAGGGCAAGAAAAGGGAAAGAAACCTGGCATATCGGCTCAAGCTGCGTGACCTTTTCACACCTGAACAGATCGGGAGTCTCCCCGAAGGGTCCATGAAGTGCTTTCTTGGAGGCGGCGACAAGGGCGGCTGTTCGAAAAAGTGCAGTGGAAAAGGCCATATTTCAAAAAAGTGCAGCGGCAAGTGTGCCCACTCACAAAAATCTGAAACCAAGGGTGTCTGCCCCTATAAAGGAAAAGGAGCCTCCGAAGGCACCCAGTTGTAAGAACGTCCTGCAGTCACCGGCAGCGTCTTTGATATCGCGACAGATGGGCGTTTTTCAGGGGCCTGCCGAGTGCTTCAGGATCAGACCCTCCAGCCCCCGAAGATGAACCGATCCGCTGTCCAATGACTGGAGCGTCGAGGGGTCCGGTCGGCTGGACAGAACCGGCCTCCACTCAGCTTCCCTGTCCCAGGGACACGCAAACCGTACGGGCTTCTTGGAGAAGTTCACCAGGACCAGGACCCTCTCCTCCCCCATGGACCGCTGGTAGCCCAGACAGGATGCGGGAAGCCCCTCGGTCCACTGGAAGGATCCGCACTGGAGTGCAGGGGAACGTTTTCTGAGCCAGATGAGCTCCCTGTGATAGGAGAGCATGGATACAGGGTCTTTCTCCTGCGCCGCCACATTGACTTCACCGGAATCCGGATTCAACGGCAGCCAGGGCTCCACCTCGCTGAACCCCGCAAAGGGACTCCGGTCCCACTGCATGGGGGTCCGGGACATGTCCCGCCCCTTGTAGACCGGCCAGTAGCGTTTTCCCAGAGGGTCCTGGATGGCCTTGCGGGGGATGCTCCCGTTCCGCATGCCGATCTCCTCCCCGTAGTACAGAAACGGTGTGCCCCTGAGCGTCAGCAGGATCAGGATCGCTGCCCGGGCCCTGAGTCTCTTTGTTTTCAGGGACTCGTGGGGAAGCGACAGGCGCCCCATGCTGCGCGGCATGTCGTGGTTGTTCAGGGCCCAGCAGGGCCACCCCTTCGGGGGGAGGGCTTTGTAAAGGGCTTCGATGCGCTCCCTGTAGGCCCTGGCGCTCCACCGGGTGAGCAGGAACTTGAAGTAAAAGGCAAGGTGAAGCTCGTCCTCCCCGTCACCGAGATAGGAGAGCGCCATGTCGGCACCGTATTCATAAGGGGTCTCCCCCACCATCATGCGGCCCGGATAGGCATCGGTCACCTTGCGCATCTCCTTGAAGATCTCGTGAATCTCGGGCCGGTCACGGTCGTAAATGTGTTTGTAGCGGTCGTAGGCGATCAATCCCTTGGTCAGGCCGGTCATGCCCCTGGGGTTGTCCCTGAATTTCATGTCCTTTCCGTAGAAGTGCACCACATCCAGCCGGAACCCGTCCACGCCCCGGTCCAGCCAGAAGCGTATGTTGTCGAACATCGCTTTCCTGAGGTCCGGGTTCCACCAGTTCACGTCCGGCTGTTCCCTGAGAAAGGAGTGGTAATAGAACTGCCCCGTGGCCTCGTCCCACTCCCACCCCCTTCCGGCAAAGGTGCTCAACCAGTTGGTGGGCGGCTTC
>CAZSUQ010000493.1:0-4663 GCA_964609935.1 uncultured Thermodesulfobacteriota bacterium
ACCGGTGACCGAAGCCTCGGCACCAAGAATCGCCCGGGAATGCCAGCACTGCGAAAGCCCCGGCTGCATGGACGCCTGCCCGGCGGCCATGGAGACCTCGAACTTTGCCCGCCGGATGGAAGCAGGCAATTTCGCCGGTGCGGCCCGAGCCGCGAGGGAATGGAACCCTTTCTCTTCCGTATGCGGAGCCATCTGCCCTGCTGAGCGGTTCTGCGAGAAGCACTGCCACCGGCTCGACTTTGACGAGAGACCGGTGCGGATCCGGGACCTTCACGGGTGGGTGTGCGAACATGTGCAGGCACCCCGGGGGTGGGAGCGTTCCGCAGTGCCCTGGAACGGCCGCAGGGTGGCCGTGGTGGGCGCAGGTCCGGCCGGGCTCACCTGTGCCCATTTCCTTGCCCGGCTCGGATACATGGTGGAGGTCATGGAAAAGACGGAGAGGCCGGGAGGCGTTCCGGCCCATGCGGTTCCCTCCTTTCGGCTGCCGGGTCCCGTGCTGGATCGCGACATCCAGGGGATGACGGTTCCAGGCATGCATCTCCGATACGGAAAGACCCTGGGACAGGACATCCTCCTCTCCGACCTGGAACGTGATTACCATGCCGTGTTTCTTGCCCCCGGCCTTGGAGCCGGAAAAGAGCTGAAGATTCCGGGCCTGGAGAAATCTGCCACAACCGACGCCCTTCAGTACCTCGAGGACTGTCGGAATCACGAAGAGACGAGAACAGGCAACCGCGTACTGGTGATCGGCGGCGGAAGTGTTGCCTCGGATGCGGCCCTTTCCGCAAAGCATTTCGGAGCGTCCGAGGTCACCCTGGTCTGCCTGGAGAGCCGGGAAGAAATGCCCTGCCTGAAAAACGAATACGAGGAAATGAAACGTCAGGGGATCAGGATCGAGAATCGCTGGGGCCCCAGGGCCGTGGTGGCGCCTTCGCGGATCTCTTTTGCCAGCTGCCGCTCTGTGTTCGATGAAGTGGGTGGGTTTGATCCAGCTTTCGACGAGAGCAAGACCATGGAGCTGGAGTTCGACCGGTTGATCACGGCTGTGGGCCAGACCACGGCCCCTTCGCTGGCAAAGGCTCTCAGGAAAGAGATGGGCAACGGGGATACAATCCAGGTCCACAAGAGCAACCTGCGGGTACTGGGCAGGGAGAGGGTGTTTGCCGGCGGGGACATCGTCCGCGGCCCGGCAACGGTGGTGGAGGCCGTAGCCGACGGGCGGCACGCCGCCATGGCCATGCACGAAACATTGAGGGGAACCCCGGCATTGTAGAAGCACGTTCATGACAGGAGGCAAAACGTTGAAACTGCACGAAGATGTCCTTCTCAGGGATCGTTATGACATTGTGGTCGTGGGCGCCGGCATCGGCGGACTGACGGCCGCGGCGCTGCTGGCCAAACGGGGGTTGAAGGTCCTGGTGCTCGAGCAGCATCACCTCCCCGGGGGATGCTGCACCGCGATTCGGCGCAACGACGTGGCCATCGACGTGGGCGCTGCCCTGTTGTTCGGCTGGGAGGGGGAAAACGTTCCTCATCCGTTCGTGATGAACGAGCTCGAAGAGGAAATCGACATGATTCCTCACGAGTCCACCTACCGCATCCACCTGGGGAAAAAGACCGTCACGTTCTGGCGTGACATGGCCCGTTTCCTTGACGAACTGACCGCCGTCTTCCCTAACCAGGACAGGGAAATCCGAGCCCTTTATGGAGACAGCAGGGAACTGTACGAAGCCATGATCAGGCTTGCCGAGTACCCGGTTCCGCCCACAGAGGTGCCCATGGTGGAAGGGCTCAAGATGGCCCTCAAGAATCCCCTCGACCTGGTAAAGATTCAGAAGCTGATGTCCATGTCCGGCGAGGACCTGCTGGACAAGTACATCACGGATCCAAAGGTTTCCGACTTCTTTGATTTCCTTGTGGCCTCCTGCACCACCTGCAATGTCAGCGAGAGCCCCGCAGCCATTGTCCTGGCCATCTTCATGAACATCCACCTCGGCGGTACCTTCTATCCCTCCGGCTCTCCCCAGATGCTTCCCAACAAGCTGGAAAAGGCCCTGGAGAAATACGGGGGGCAGATCGCCCATCGTAAGAGCGTGGACGAGATCCTGATCTGGAAGGGAGATGCCTACGGGGTTCGGCTGTCCGACGGCACCGAGATCCTGGCCGACAGCGTGATCTCCAACGCAGACGTCTGGACCCTCTACGGCACGTTGATCAAACCGAAGCACATCAAGCCCAAACGGATGGAGTGGGCCCAGCGTTTCGACCCCACCCCGAGCCTGATCGTGCTCTATCTGAGCCTGAAGGAGGAGGCTATCCCTGAGGGCACAGAACCCATCGAGTTCTATGTACGGAACCTCCATGACATCATGGGGGGGAACTACATGGTCTACATCCCCTCCCTGGAAGACCCGAGCATCGCGCCCCCCGGCACCCATTCCATGACTGTCATGTCCTCCACCAGCATCGACTGGCCGCGTCCCTCAGATCGCTTCTACCAGTCGGAAGAGTACAAGAAGATGAAGGAGGAAGAGGCGAGCAAGATCCTGGATGTTCTCGAGGAAAACTATTTCCCGAAACTCAGGGAGAACATCCTCACCCTGGACGTCGGTACGCCGTCCACGCTGGAGCGCTATCTTCGGAAACACAAGGGGAACATCGGCGGCCCCAAGCTCACGATGAAGCAATTCTTCTTCAACCGCCTCAGGGCCCGAAGCGAATGGAAGAACCTCTACTGTGCAGGCGATTCCACCTCCATGGGAGAAGGCGTGGTTTCGGTGACGCTGTCAGGCGTGGGTGCTGCCAACCAGATCCTCAAGGACCGCGGGTTGCTGATCTACCGGCCTCGGGAATTCCCGAAACAGTACGTAAACTTCGTCCATGGCAGCCCCTGGACACCGAGCCCGGATCCCTCAAAACAGCTCGACGAAGCGTCGGCTCGCAGGGTCGCCAGGGACTGCCAGCACTGCGAGGACCCCAGCTGTCAGAAGGCCTGCCCGGCCAACATCGACGTGTGCTATTTCTCCCGCCGCATCGAGTCCGGCAACTTCATCGGTGCGGCACGGGTCCTCAGGGAAGTGAACCCGTTTTCCGAGGTGTGCGGCGCCGCCTGTCCTGCCGAGCGCTTCTGCGAAAACGAGTGCAGCCGGCTGGATTTCGACAAGCGGCCCGTGCGGATTCGTGAACTCCACGGCTGGGTCTGCGGCCACGTTTCCAGGCACGAGGGATGGGACCGTTATGTCCCCCGGCAGAACGGACGAAGCGTGGCCGTGGTGGGGGCCGGTCCTGCGGGCCTCACCTGCGCACATTACCTGGCCCGGCTCGGGTACCGGGTGGACATCCTGGACAAGGCGAAGAAGCCCGGAGGGGTGCTCACCCATACGATTCCTTCTTTTCGTCTCTCCGACGAGCTCGTGCAAAGGGAAATCCAGGGGCTCACGCTTCCGGGCATGCACTTCCAGTACGGGAAGACGCTTGGCAAGGACGTCTCCGTGTCCGATCTCGAAGCCCGGTACGACGCTGTGTTCCTGGCCCCGGGACTCGCTGCCGGGAAGAAGCTGGACATCGAGGGCATGGACAAGACAAAGGCCACCGATGCCTTGAGTTTCCTCCGCACCTGCCGCACAAGAAAGGCGGGCAAGATGGGAAGCAACGTACTGGTCATCGGCGGCGGCAGCGTGGCATCGGATGCCGCCCTTTCGGCAAAAAATCTCGGAGCAAAGAAGGTTTCGCTCGTCTGCCTTGAGGGCCCGAAGGAAATGCCCTGCATGGAGAGCGAGCTCCGGGAGATGGACCACAGGGGCGTGGAGGTCCTCAACAGCTGGGGACCCAGGGGCCTCCGGTCAGATACGTCGATCTCCTTTGCCCGATGCACGAGCGTGTTTGACGAAAGCGGGAGCTTCCGGCCCGTTCTGAACGATTCGGAATCCATGGAGATGGACTTTGACCAGTTGATCGTGGCCATCGGCCAGACCGTGGAGCCCACACTGGCGAGGTGTTTCAAAAAGGAATTCGGCAGTAACAACGGGATCCTGGCCGATCCGCAGACCCTTCAGGTGACCGGCAGGCCAAGAATCTTCGCCGGTGGGGACATCGTGCGCGGAGCAGGGACCATTGTGGAGGCGGTGGCTGACGGGCGACGGGCCGCCATGGCCATTGACGAGACCCTGAGGGAAGGCCCGGGTTTCTGAGACACAGCCTGATGGAGAATCCACCCTTTTGGTTGGAGGAGAAATCATGAGCCAGAAATACGATGTTGCGATCATCGGTGGCGGGATTGCGGGCCTGTCCACCGGGCTCTACCTGCAGAAGATGGGAAAGCGTTCCATCATCCTGGAGCACGGGAAACAGGTGGGGGGCAACATGTCCGGCATCTGGCGAAAGGGCTTCTATTTCGACTGCGGGGACCAGTCCTCGGAGAACGTGGGTGTGCTGTTTCCCATACTCGAGGACCTGGGCCTCTATGATCCGGACGAGTGGGAGCACGTGAGGTTCCGTTACGTCACCCCGGACTGTGACGTGATGCTCTACGATTACGACCAGATGCGAGAGGATTTCAAGAAATACTTCCCGGATACCTCCCGGGCCATCGACAACTGGTTCGACTACATCAACCCGCAGTGCAAAACGCTCCAGGAGATGATGGGGAGCGGGCCCGTGTCCT
>CAZSUQ010000494.1:0-4663 GCA_964609935.1 uncultured Thermodesulfobacteriota bacterium
TTCCGGGAACTTCTCCAGAAGCATTTCGGCCCCTCGGCGGACGGCGTTCCTGGTCTTTCCCTGTTCGTAGGAGAATTCGTTGACAAAGAGGACCTCTCCGTTCCTGGGGTCAAAGGCGATCATGGCAATCCAGGAGATGTCCGGATTGGTGTCGATGAAGTGCGGCATGTTGAGCGTGATGGGGAGCGCAAAGGGAAAGATGAAGCTTCCAAGGGTCACCGGGAGCATGGCCGCGTTGATCGTCAGGTTCCGGATCCAGCGGGCGCGGTTCTCCGACCTGGTCTCCTCCCTCATCATCCCGTAGCTGATCACCACCATGTCGTACTCTGCAAACTCGGCTTCAGGGGAAAAGAAGAAGAGCCTTTCCGGAAGCACTTCGGAATCGTAACCGGGGTCCAGGGTGATCACCTGGATGAGGATCTGCTCGGCTCTCCGCAAGAGCCTCACATAGGCCTCGCCCTGGTAATTCTTCGGACCCCTTTCCATTCCTGAAGGCATGCTCAGTGTGGAAGACCCCCTCCATGTGACCCGGTCGGCTGCCGCAGCGGCCTGCGCGTTGGCGAACTCGCTCAGGGAGGAGGCAGGCACATGACTCGCCTTGTACCCTTTCTCTGTGAAGACCTCCTTCAGGCTTTTTTTGAAAAGATGGGTCATGGTGTCCGATTCGCTTTGAGAGTAGATGTACACATCCGTTCTGTAATACTTGATCTCCACGTGGAGGTCCGGCTCCAGGATCGCCACCTTCCGGATGTCGGTGTGCGTCTGTTCCAGGTCCTGCGCCATTCGAGGGTGCAGGGTCCCGCAGCCGAGAACCGGAAGGATCAGGAGGCAGAGAAGAAGAGCCTTGGTACGCATGAGGGGTTCCTTTCCAGGTGTGGACAGCAGGATTATGAGATTAAGAGGGTTATTATACCTGAAATGATTCACAGAGAAAGGTCTGGTTGCAGCGGGGTTGATGGATAGCCCGGGAGCTCAGACAGTTGCGAGCAAATGTTCAAGATGTGAAAAAGGCGCCTGCCCGTTGGAGAGCGTCACGGCATGGAACGTCTTCAGGGGCAGGGGAGGCACGAACCGGTCCCGAATCTCCAGAAGCCGTCGTTTCCCGAGCGTGTAGCAAAGCTGGTAAGCCGGGGTCAAGGTAATGCGGCGTGCCTGCTTTCGCGCCTGCCCGGGATGCTGCCCGAGTGCCTGCAGTCGTTGGGCCGCTTCGTCCAGGGAGATGCGTCCTGTTTGAAGATCCACATCGAGCTTGCCCCTGACGGCCCTCCAGAGCTCGCGCCGGGTTCGGATGAACCGGTTCCGCGGGCCGGATTCATAGCCGCATTCGTCCACCAGCTGTTCGGCATAGCAGGCCCACCCCTCGTAGAAGAGTGCGGATTCTACCTGCCGGCGCACCGGGTCCTTCAGGTGCAGCCTTGCCCAGTCGAGCACGTGATGGCCGGGACAGGTTTCGTGCGCGGTGAGGTAGCGGTAGTCGCGATGGAGCATCTGCAGCGTCCGGCCCCCCACCCCTGAGTGCTCCCCCTCGGGCACGCCCTCGATAAAGAATCTGCCGCCCTGCTCCACGGTCTCCGGGAAGCAGGGTGCGCTGTAGGAAGCCGTGGCGCGCACCGGCCCCAGGTAGTCGGGAGTGGGTTCAACCTTCAGGGACCCGGGCCGGGGCATGGGAAAGATGTCCAGCTTGCCGAAGAACGCCTCGAGCCTCTCCGCTTCCTTCTGGTACATGGACACAGGATCGCGGACCGCGTCCTCGTCAGGCAGGAGCCGGCTGTACACGTCCTGCCAGGTAGCGCCGGGCTCGATCTCCCGGGCCAGGGCCTTGAGCCCTGCTTCCGCTTCCGCAGCCGCTTCCTCCAGGATCTCCCTGGTTTCTTTGAGCTCCCCTTTCCACCCATAGCCCCTGTTCAGGGTTTCCTGGAACAGTTCCGGCCCTGTGGAGGAGAAGGGGGAGGGCTCGAGCCCCTGGAGAAAGGCCCTGTATCGGTCCAGGGCCCCCAGCGCCCTTTCCGCCTCTCCCTTTTCTCCCTGAGACAGGGGCTTGCCCGGGCGCGCCATCACTGGGAGGGTCCGGTGAAGAAAGTCCCGGCAGGTTTCCAGCATCTCCAGGGATGCCTCCATGGTCGGCAGGGGCACGTCCGCCAGCTGCTTTTCAGCGGTTGTCAGCAAAACGGGAACAGCCTTCAGGCGTGCCATGCAGAGCGCGTTCCGCTCGTCTTCGTCCAGGCCGGGTTTTTCAAGAGCCGCCTCCAGGCCGAGCACGGCCACCTTGAGGTAGAGTGAAGGGTCCCTTTGCCCTGTTCTCAGGGTATCCCACCGAAGAAGGAAGGCTTCCATGCTTGACCCGAGCAACCCCAGGCGCCCCGGGTCGTCCTCCTCCGAGAGGGAATTCAACTCCTGCTTCATGTTCCTGACCTTGAAACACAGGTCCTCCAGCCCTTCCCTGTCCAGGTTGTCCACCCGGTGGAGATGAAGGCCTGCCTCCTGGGCCCGGGGCATGAAGTCGAATTCGTCGCTCAGGCAGCAGACCGGAAGGTGCCGGGCAAGGAGCGAGAAGTAGGCATCCGCAAGTGCAGAGACTTTATCCGAAGGTGCGTTCAGCATCCGGTTCCCCA
Source organism: uncultured Thermodesulfobacteriota bacterium (assembly GCA_964609935.1). Classification (GTDB taxonomy): domain Bacteria; phylum Desulfobacterota; class DSWW01; order DSWW01; family DSWW01; genus CAYTRL01. The sequence continues at coordinate 2,613 of CAZSUQ010000494.1, forward strand.
AAAGACGCTCAGATTTCTTATATAGATGCAGACTTTATCCGACTCTGATGCCAAAACCAAAAGAAATAAATTCAATTTAAAAATATAAATTTATTAAAAATGCATTAATAATCGTTGACTGTCCGTTAATAGACATAAGAGTTAAATAATTCTTGGGGAAAAAATAATATAGAGAGGACACAAACACCTGCTTTTCATTTCGGCTTTTACAAAGCCTTTTTATTGTGGGCAGTGTCATGCTAAACTTAAAGTAGGAATGAATACAGTTGAGTGATTCAGAGTAGGGATTATTGAAAGAAAAGGAGCAAGATAACCAAACATCGCTTCAGGATCCAGGGCCAAACCCTGAGCGATCAGGGGGCGGAAAGCCACGGGTCTTCATCACCTTCGCGAAAGACAGCCGGGCTGCCGAGCGTGTGACATCGTCAAGGTTACGGGAAAGGCGGCCCGGTTTTTTCTTTTCGGATTCTCAGGCATGCAAGAGACAGCAATGAAAAAGGGGGATGAGAAGATGAGAACAGGCAACATGATTTTGTTCGTGGTGACGCTGACTGCTTTGTTCCATGTCTCGGATGTTGTCACCTGTTCCGCCGTGGATTACTTGCGCCTGGATCATGAGATCTTCGTCTACGACGGTGTGAGCCCGGTTCGATTGACGAACGACTTTTACACGGACAACATGCCGCGGATGAACAACAGCGGGCAGGTGGTCTGGCAGAAAGATGACGGCGAGGACTGGGAGATCTTCTTTTTCGACGGCGTGACCACCGTGCAGATCACGGACAACGCCTACGACGACGAGAACCCCCGGATCAACGATGTCGGGGAACTGGTCTGGGAGGGGGACCCCGGCCCGGGTTGGGAGATCTTCTTCTACGACGGCGCGACCACCGTGCAGATCACGGACAACGACTATGATGATCGAAGCCCCGCGATGAACAACAACGGAGAGGTGGTCTGGGAAGGACAGGACGGGACCTGGGGCGAGGCTGAGATCCTCCTTTACAACGGCGTGGACACGATCCCCCTCACCGATGATACCAACAGGGATGAGGATCCCCAGATCAACGACAGCGGGTATGTGGTCTGGGAAAGCGAGAATGGGGACGATGACATCCTGCTGTACGACGGCACGAGCATATCCAACCTGTCGGATGCGCTTGGATCCGGTACCTTTGTCAATCCGCGAATCGGAAACAACGGCCATGTCATCTGGGAGGATCTGGACGACGAGGTTGTCTACCTCTATGACGGGGTGTCTGTCCACCTGCTCACGCAGGCCGGGGAAGAGAGCGACAGTCCTCGAATCGCGGACAACGGAAATGCGGTCTGGAAGAACTATGAGCACATGGGAGCAGGCTTTGAGATCCATTTCTATGACGGGACGGGAGCCACAGCTGTGGGAAGCTCGAACTGGGACCTCGAACCGGCAGAGATCAGCAGAAACGGAACCCACGCGGTGTGGGAGGACTTCGATGGGGTCAACTACTATAACGGAATCACGACCGTTCAGGTTGTCCCCGGGCACCACCAGATGCGATCTGAAATGGGGGTGAACAACAGCGGGCACATGGTGTGGATGGAGCGTGTGTGCATGGACGGGGACGGGGACGGCTACGGGGATCCCGGACATAACTTTCACTGCACATACACGGAAACGGACTGCGACGACAGCAACCCGGACGTGAACCCAGGGGCCACGGAGGGGCCGCTCGGGGACCCCACATGCAGCGACACGCTGGACAACGATTGTGACGACCTGACCGATGCGGAAGAGCCCTCCTGCGATCCGTGCGTGGATGTGGACGGCGACGGGTACGGATCCTCCGGGTTTCTGAACTGCACCTACCCGGAGCCGGACTGCGATGACAACAACCCGGACGTGAATCCAGGGGCCGCCGAGATACTGGGCAACGGGCTGGATGATGACTGCAACCCGGAAACCCCTGACGTGGTCCTGTTCCACGACAGGGTCGACCCATTGGTTGCCGGCTTGAAGGTGGTGGCCAGCGGAGACCTGGATGATGACGGCTTCGATGACCTGGTGGTGG
>CAZSUQ010000495.1:0-4658 GCA_964609935.1 uncultured Thermodesulfobacteriota bacterium
TCGACCGTGCCCGCTTCGGGGAGCCAACGTTCTCGGCCGGTTTCGTGAGAGCCTGTACCAGTCGGTTCGGCGGGGCCAGCTCCGGATCCTCATGACAACCGATGCAGCCCCGCGATTCTCCGGGCATCACCCAGGTCCAGCTCTCCTGGGTACGAAGGGTTTTGTACTGTTCATCCAAGAGCTGAAAGATGAGAGGCGTTTTGGCCGGAACACGAATATGGAAAGACCCATCCTCTTCTATGGGAACGGTGCCCAACCATCTTGTCGATGTTGTATCCAAGGGAGACTCGTTAACCTCTTTCGCTTCCCTGCGGAAAGGGAGCCCTTCGATCACCCGCAAACGCTTAACGGTCCCTGATTTGACTTCATCGGGATTCGGCCATCCCATGTAGACATTCAAACAGTAAAATACGCCCGTTTCTTCATTGTGGTTTACGACCGTGGAACGGCCTTTCACTCCGACACGAGGCGTAAGCGCCTGGCTGTCCAGACAGTGCCAACCGTTCGTATGGATGATCTTGGCCAATCGTTTTCCTGTTTCTGTACACATTCGGTAAATTGAAAAACAGGCATCCGGCTGATTCTTTCGATAGGAGGCCAGAAGCATCGTATCGGAAACGGGACAGGGGCTGTGATACAGACCTTTCGGATCGTGGCTCAGGACATGATGCGAGTGGAGGGGTCTCCGCTGGGAAACGAAAACAATGTCACCTCCCCCTAACCATGACAGTTTCTTAGATTCAATAAAATAAACGCGGGCCTTCGTTGGACCTCCGCGCCCAACACGAACCATTTCTTGATAGGTTGACCTTTCCGGGTCGTTGAAATACCTCATCAAGTCCGTTCCGTCTATGTTGACCGCCAAAAGGGAAAAACGGCCCTTGGCAATGCTGGCAGCAGGTTGTTGTCCACTTCCATCGACATGACCTCCCCCCCCGATACCACGAAAGCTGGCGCTACGCTTCCAACTGCTGAAAACGACCCTACCGTTTGGCAAAACATCCGGATCGTAATCCGAACCCAGGTTGTAGGTTATGCGGGAGTGATCACGCCCCTCCTCGTCGCAGACGTAGAGCGAGAATACGGGCCTTTGGCCGGACTCATTCATCCAACCGTGCTCTGCGATCACATAGAGAATTTGCTCGGTTGGCGCTTGATCATCGAGATGGAACAGTGCGCCTACATGCAGAGGAGAAACAGCATGTTTCACACCTCGCGTGATCTGAATCTTGTTTTCTCCATTGGCGTCCATTCGCCAAACCTGCCACACGTCCCCCGGATCTTTCTGCCCGGCAAACAGAATGGATTTGCCGTCGAAAGAAATCTCAGGATCCCTTGCAGAAATAAAATCTCCGGTGAGCACTTGTGGTTGCCGATCTTTCCCTGGAGCGTATCGAACGATCCGGCATCCGTTGATGTACCTGGCGCGAGGATAATCCCTCAAGTCCATCGCCTCCGTATCTCGTTTCTCGTCCATGGGCACCTGGACGAAGATGATCTCCGGCATCACATTGCTCACTTGTTGGCCACGCTGATAGCATGCACAAATAGCAATCAGGCAGATAACGAGGCAGAGAAGTCGAACCCCCCGCGATAGAGGGGAAAGAATCCTTGTCAGAACTTTCAAAAGCTGGAGACCTCCTTGCTCGGTCTTGTTTTTCCCTTTATGTACAGATTCGAATAAGGACTTTATTATTTTGACTTTCTCAAACGAGAGGGTTGCGCCCGCCGAAAAAACGGATCACTTTCTTTCTCTTTTGGGAGATCCTACGTGCTTGAGGAACGGGATGTCTTTGTGCATTTGATATCCAGGCGGTAAGCGGGGGCATTTTGTACCCGGATCTAAAACAATGAATGGCAACTTCAAAGGGTATTGTAGCATATGGAAAATGAAGTGTTTTTATCCAACAAGGATATCTTCCCGTTCTATCCATTCGAGATGATGTCTTCCCAGCCTCAACATCTCGGCATTTCGTAGTTGATCGTGGGAACGAGGAAAATCCGAGGGCAATTCTTCCTTCCGGCGTTTTTTCTTCAGAATGGAAATGCCGACAGTGTCAAGTGCAACGGGATCCCGGCTGGCCAAGATGCCGTTGTATTTCCATGTGAAAACGGAATGGCGGGTAATTGGCCCTTTGTGATACAGAGGAGCGGTCGCATCGCAAACAACCAGTCTTGTCTTCTCTCTTATCATGGGGACATGGTTGAGCAAAGCGCAGCTGACGTCCCAGGACGCATGCAGTTTGTGCGGCTTGCTGTTCGAACCTTGATGGTTCTTCAGGGTTAGCGTGCTCTCCGCAAGCGAGTGTGTCTTCAGGGACGGCACATTGATGAGAGCCGTGCATTGATAGAGAATCTCTTCAAATTGAGCCTTCTGGCTACCGACCCGTTCAAGTTGGGGATGGTAATTGCCTCCGGAGATCGAGACGCCATATTTGCCCTTGTACTCATTATAAGTTCGATCACCAGGCTCCCGTGCGGGCAGGGTGATCTCATCGCCGGGGCGCTCGCTCGGAGACCACCATTTTCTTCTTGCCTGCCGGAAATCAAAAAGTGTTATCCGTTCAGGTGGAATACCTATGCACATGAGCCCCCTGAGGATCGGATCGATAACCTCCAAATGGCCCGTCCAAATGACTTTTATGCCCACCCTGTCATCCGGTCTGAAAATCTTGCCGTAAGCCTCCGGGATCGACTCTGTTCGCGTAAGGGACAGAATGGCGCGATCGACAAGCTGGCTCACCTGATCCTGGTTCGGCCTGCCCACCCACCCACCAGGGGCAAAACGCTCCTCCTGTTCCCAACTCATGTCTGGATTACGAACTACGACGACCCTCGCCTTTTCTTCCCCGCATGGGAAACTGCAGGTAGGCGGGAGGTTCGACGCAATCTTTTCTAGAATCTTTCGTTCTGATTCCAGACGGCGTCCTACGACAAACCATAGGAACCATTTTCTGGGTACCAGGCTAATTGCACCGTAGAGAGCCACAAAGGAAAGGAAGATCTTCAGGATGAATTTTCTGCGCGTCAGCTGGGTCATGACAATCTCCGTTGATCCCTGGTGCTACCCCGTCACCCTCTTTTTGGTAAAGGGCTTCGTTTACCATTCTTCTTGAAACAGACTAACAACCGTCTTGTTTGAGAGAAGCGCAATCCATTTTGTGACGGAGTCAGACCCCCCGATTTATTTAATGAGAAAATATGTCTGTATATCGATTTGTTTTCACCTAGTTATCAATCGCATACTTGAAATTATATATGAAAATGAGGCAATAAAAAACATGTAGCGCTTTTGGCCACAATGGCCAGTAACATTTCGGAATCGGGGAGAGAGCCTCCCTGTTATTCCCATCTGTAACAAGGGTTATCAATGCCTGAAGGTCGCGGGTTCGTTTCATAACAGAGGCAGTTTTCCTTGCTTCTGCAAATGAATAAGGCATCTCCTCCGGATGGTATAAAAGTGACTCGTTTCTGTTGGATTCGTCCCAAACCACCAAGTGGGAGACCCAACCCTTCGAAACACCTATCATGGCAGCAAGTTGTACAAATTCAGGCAGTTCCCGGACATTCCTCTTCATCGCATGAAACAAGATTTCGGTTTTTGGGAACGCAGAACCCGTCTTCCTCCTCGAAGGCAGGTAACTGGGAAAAGACCAGATCGGATGGATAAGGGAGAACGGGAGGGGAATACGCCTTTGGAATCGGCCTGGCGTTAGCCAACCAGAGGCAGAGGTGCTCCAGGATTCTTCTGCTCACGACAGGGCCCTCGATGAAACTGACTGGCCGGAGCCGGCCCTGGCAATTGGAACAGACTAGGGGATCCACCTCGAAGACCTTCTGGATCAGCCTCGCCCAATTCGTTCTGAATGCCTCGCAGGAGATTTCCGGCTCGAGCACGGTGGGAATCGGATCGCCTTGTTCTGTCGTGCGGCGTCTTCCCCTGGCTACATTTGAGAGACACCCGTATTATCTCACCATTTGCTCCCCTTGGAGGGGCAGGTAGCTGACCATGGCCGCCAATCACTCGAGGGCGTTTCGCGAAACACGACACGACCGCCTGGCAGCCGATTCCGATGAGCCAAAGGGTGACGACGTCAGAGGTCGGGCATATCTTCCGCATCATTCTGTTCCTCAGCTTCGATCAGTTTGAACAGGTCTCGAACATTCGTTTCTGCAGGGTTCCGCCTCCTGGATGACGGGATCTGCTAAGCCATGCCGACCGCCCGGCTTTCCTGTTTTCCTTTAAAAATTAAACCGTTCACACCAGAACGAAACAACAAACGATAAACCCTTCATGTGTCCATCCATCATCCATCACATCCATCCATCATCTTGTTGCACCGACCAAGTTGAAATGATACCCTGAAATGAATGCAAAGAAGAGTCATATCTATGGCCAAGGAACACCTCTGTTCTTCAACTAGCGCATCGAGATGACAGTCTATCCGCGACCCGTCGTGGGAAAAGTAAATCGACCCAGGAGGAAGACAAGTAAGTAACATGGCTGATTGTAAAAGCGCGGGTAGCGCTCCGCATCGTGGAACTGAGCAGAAGCAGGAGACAGGAAAAAACGACACACCACAGCCAATCTCCGGAACGTCCCCTCCCCACTCGTGTACTCAGGAAACCTGCCGACCTAAACCGTTGCGCATTCGCAA
>CAZSUQ010000496.1:0-4640 GCA_964609935.1 uncultured Thermodesulfobacteriota bacterium
AAACCCCTTGTTTCGTGCAGGGATCATCCCCTGTTGCTTTTCCGTTACGACACGGGCGCCAAGGTCGCCTGCAATCTCGGCTGTCCGGTCTATCGAGTTGTTGTCCACCACAACGATTTCACCGGGCACCTTGGTTTGGTTCATGAGATGGTCGATGCACGTACCGATGTTCTTTTCCTCGTTGAAGGCTGGCACAACAACAGAGACCATCGGTGGCATGTCTTCTAAACTTTCTTGGATAAACGACGGTTCAGTCTCGAGGTTCTCGCTATCGCAGGGAACAGGCGTGCACCTCTTTATCAGCGTACCGGATCTTCTGGGGGTACGCAACGGAGGGGCAGGGTCATGCCGGTGACGTACTCTGCAGGTGTTCTTCCCAACGAGGTCGATCTTCCTTGGGGCCGATGACTCTCCCTTTCGGGATCACGACGATATTTGAAGGGGTCACGTGAAATCGTTTGCGGTCTTCATCCAAATCGTACCCGATACGGGTCCCGGGCTTGATCTGTACATACTTGTCGATGATCGCCCGCTTCACCTCAGCGTGTCGACCGATGTCCACGGCCTCCATGAGCACGGAATCCTCCACGGAAGCAAAGCTATTGATCCGGACCTGCGGAGAAAGAATGCTCCGCTCAACCGTGCCGCCGCTGATGATGCACCCGCTCGACATAATGGAATCAAGAGCCTGTCCGCGTCGTGCATCCTCCCCTTCATCGGCAAAGACCATTTTTACGGGGGGAAACTGGGGCTGGTAGGTGCGGATGGGCCATCGTTTGTCGTATAGATTGAAGTGGGGGCTGACGGAAACCAGGTCCATGTTGGCTTCGTAATAGGCATCCAGGGTCCCGATGTCGCGCCAGTAGGGCTCCTTGATCTGGTTTTCGTCCACGAACCGGTAGGCCATGACCTTCCTGTGTGAAAGCATGGAGGGGATGATGTCCTTTCCGAAATCGTGTGAGGTATCCTTCGTAGCGTCCCGGATCAACTCCTCGTACACAACCTGGGTATTGAAGATGTAGATCCCCATGGACGCCAGCACCTTGCCCTCGCCCTCCGGCACATTGGGGATCAATGGTTTTTCTTCGAATCCGATGATCCGGCCGGTGGAATCAGGCTCCAGCACGCCGAAATGCCTGCTCTCCTCCAGGGGAACCTCCACAACGCCCACGGTCACATCGGCTTTCTGCTCGATGTGGAAGAGAAGCATCTTGTGGTAGTTCATCTTGTAGATGTGGTCCCCTGCGAGGATGAGGACGTAATCCGGATTCTCTTTCTCGATGGTGTAGATGTTCTGGTAGATGGCATCCGCGGTGCCGCGGTACCAGTGTCGGCCCACCCGTTGCTGAGCGGGGATCACGTCGATCCGCTCTCCCAGTTCGCTGTGAAAGATGTTCCATCCCACCTTCAGGTGATGGGAAAGGGAGATGGACTTGTACTGGGTCAGGATGTGAATCCTGCGGAGACCTGAATTGATGCAGTTGGAAAGGGTAAAATCGATGAACCGATAGATCCCGCCAAAGGGCACGGCCGGCTTGGTGCGATCGCGTGTCAGGGGATAGAGACGCTTCCCCTCCCCTCCTGCCATGATAAACGTGGAAAGCCTCCTCAATGCATCGATCATTTCAGAGCCCTCCCCTTTTGGAGACATGTTCCGATGGGTTGCATCTCAACGCACCTTTCCCTGTGAAACATTCCTCATCCCCAGATCACCAGCCCCATGTCCACGGGGTGCACCAGCATCTCGTGTTTCGGAAAGATCCGAACAGCGTAACCCAGCTTCCCTGTCTGTTGAAAGGGGATGGTTCCTTTGAAGACGGCCGGTTGCTCCCCCGGTGCGGATTCACAGGTCATGATTTCCGTAGAGGCGTCATCGATCTCATCGCTGGGATCGAGCGGACCGTAATAAAGCTCCACCTGGATGTCCTCGGGCTTCAGGCTTCCCATGTTGATATGGGCACGGACATTGAAGGTTGTCCCCACCGGAATTTCATCTGAATCGCTGTTCTTTTCCACCTTTTCAATGTTGATTTCACGCCACTTATCCCTGACGGAGCCCTTCCAGGCTGCAAAGGCCTCGGCCTTCTTCATGCCGTCCTTCTGAATGCCGTGGTAAATGGCTGCGGCCGGTATGTAGAACTGGTCCACGTAATCCTCGAGCATCCTGTGTGTATTGAAGATGGGGCAGAGATTGCGCATGGAGGATTTCATCATTTCAATCCAGCCGCGGGGGGACCCGTCACGAGCTCGGTCAAAGAACAGGGGGACGATCTCTCGTTCGAGCAGTTCGTAGATCGCCCTGCCCTCTATCTCGTCCTGAATGCCGGTGTCCAGGTACTGTTCACCGGCGCCGATGGCCCATCCCAGGTTCGCGGAGTACCCCTCGGCCCACCAGCCGTCGAGCACGCTCATGTGAAGAGCCCCGTTGGCCACGGCCTTCATGCCGCTTGTGCCGCAGGCTTCCAGGGGTCTCCGGGGCGTGTTCATCCAGACATCCGCCCCCTGCACCATGTATCGGGCCACGTTGATGTCATAGTCCTCGAGAAAGATGACGTGATAGCGGAGATCTTCTTCCTTTGCGTAGTGAATAATGTTCTTGATGATGGCCTTGCCTTCATTGTCCTGCGGGTGAGCCTTCCCTGCGAACAGGATCTGCACAGGGCGGTCAGGGTCCATGAGGATCCTTGAAAGTCGTTCCGGGTCCTGGAAGAGGATATCCCCACGTTTGTAGGTGGCAAACCTCCTGCCGAAGCAGATGGTCAGGGCCTCCGGGTTCAGGACCACCTCTGCTTCCTTGATCTCCGACGGCATGGCGCCCCGGCGATGCAGCTGCTCCCGGAGGCGCCTCCTCGCATAGGCGATCAGCCTTTCCCTGCGGCGTACGTGCGTGCGCCAAAGCTCAGCGTTCGGGATTCGGTCCACGCGTTCCCAGACCTTCTGGTTGTCGGGATCCTCGTTCCACCGGGGACCCAGGTACCGGTTGAAGAGATCGGCCATCTCGCTGGAGATGTAGGAAGGGATGTGAACGCCGTTGGTCACGGATACGATGGGCACGTCCCCCTTGGGAAACCCGGTCCAGATCCCGTGCCACATATCCCTGGAAACCTCGCGGTGCAGCCTGCTCACACCGTTTCGGTAGTTGGAAAGGCGGATGGCCAGAACCGTCATGCAGTAGTCTTCCTGATCGTTCTTTGGATTGATTCTCCCCAGGGCCATGAACTGCTTGAAGGAAATGGCAAGGCTTTCCACCTGGTCACGAAAGTACTTATCCATCAGTGCAGGCGAGAAGTAGTCATTTCCTGCAGGCACGGGGGTGTGTGTGGTAAAGACCGTGTTGGACTTGACCACCTCCATGGCGGCATCCGCAGACAGGTTCTTTTCCTTTACAAGCCTGCGGATCCTCTCCAGGCTCGCAAAAGCGGAGTGTCCCTCGTTCATGTGAAAAACCGTGGGCTCGATCCCCATGAGTGATAGTGCCCGGACCCCGCCGATTCCCAGGAGGATCTCCTGGCGAACGCGCATCTCCCGGTCCCCTCCATACAACTGGTCCGTGATCTCTTTGTCCTCGGGTCTGTTGGCAGGAAGGTTCGTGTTGAGAAGGAACAGGGGAATGCGCCCCACCTGAACCCTCCAGACGTCCACCATCACGTCCCGGCCGGCAATCTCAAGGGGAAAGGTCACCGGGTTGCCGTCATCATCCTTCTCCTGTGTCACGGCCATGTTCTCGAAGTCGTTGACCGCATAGTACTCCTGCTGCCAGCCTTCCTTGTTCAGGTACTGCCCGAAATATCCTCTCTTGTACAGGAGACCGACCCCCACGAGAGGCAGGTTCAGGTTACTCGAGGATTTCAGGTGATCACCGCTCAGGATCCCCAGGCCACCGGAATAGATGGGCAGGGCCTCGGTCAACCCGTATTCCATGGAGAAATAGGCCACCCGAAAGGAGGGATCCAGGTTTTTGTCCAGGTGAAAGCTGTAAGGCGTCTTGATTTCCATGTACTGGTCGAAGGATTCCTCAACGCGGTCCATGTGCAGAAGGAAGCTCTCGTTCTGGTGCAGTTCCTCCAGCTTTTCCTGGGAAATCCTTCCGAGAAGGCGGACGGGATTGTGATTGACCTCTTCCCACAGGTCCCGATCCATCCTCCTCCAGAGCTCAATGGTCTCCGGATTCCAGGAGTACCAGATGTTTCTGGCCAGACGTTCTAGAGGCATGAGCCTCTCGGGCAGGGAGGGAACAACGGTAACCGTGTGCCACTTCATGATTTCTTGCTCCTCTATCCAGGGCTTTCCGTACGAAACATTCGAAGCGGAAACAGGCTTCAAATTGATCCAGGCTTCTTTTCCGCTCTCCTGTTAAGAACTCAGGGATCGTACCATCATTTTTGGGTCTCGAGCTTGCTGTATAGCTTTGCATACGCCGCTGCAGATCGCTCCCAGGAGTATCGCTGTTCCATACAGTTCTTTCGCAAACGGTCCATGTGCTCTGGACCGCTCGCATAGGTTTTGACCGCTTCCCCCACTGCACGGAGAAAGGAGGAGGGATCGTAGCCATCAAAGAGGAATCCGGTGCCTTTTCCTGTCTCCGCGTCGTAAGCCTCCACGGTGTCCTTGAGACCACCTGTGGCTCGCACCACAGGGAT
>CAZSUQ010000497.1:0-4629 GCA_964609935.1 uncultured Thermodesulfobacteriota bacterium
TTTCTGGTCCTTGTGAAGGAACTCGATGGGGTCCTCGATGGTGATGATGTGACAGTTCCGGTTCGTGTTGATGTGATGGATCATGGCCGCCAGCGTGGTGGATTTACCGCAGCCGGTGGTGCCGGTGACCAGGACGAGGCCCCGGTGTTCCGAGGCGATCTTCTGTACGATGGGCGGAAGCGTGAGATCGTCCATCGTCTGGATGATGTGGGGAATGAAACGGCAGACCATGCTCGGCACACCGCGCTGCTGAAAGATGTTGATACGGAATCTGCCGAGATCCTTGACGCTGTAGGAGATGTCGATCTGCCTTCGCTGCTCGAACTTCTCCTTTTGCCATTGATTCAACAGGGCCGTGATCACCTGCTGGATCTCCTCGGCCGAGACGGGCGGGTGCTCCCTGTACGGGAAGAGGGTTCCCATGACACGGAGAATCGGGCGCAGGCCGGCCCGGAGGTGGATATCCGAAGCCCCACGGCTGATGGCGATCTTGAGGATGTCTGTCCATTCCAAGGATTCATCCCTCCTTTTTCTTCTTGCTCGCAGCCTCTTCCTTCTTCTCCCCCTTCTTCTCCTCCTTCTTGAGCCCCACCTTCTCCAGGATCTTCTCCCGGATCTCCTCCCTCACGTCTGGGTTGTCCGCCAGGAAGATGCGAGCGTTTTCCCTGCCCTGTCCGATGCGTTCGGAACCGTACGAGTACCAGGGACCCGATTTTTCCACCAGTTCGTGATCGATCCCCATGTCGAGCAGCTCCCCCTCCCTGGAGATCCCATGACCGTAAAGGATGTCGAACTCCACGTCGCGGAAGGGGGGCGCGAGCTTGTTCTTAACGACCCGCACACGGGTTCGGTTGCCGAGGATCTCTCCTCCGGACTTGATGGCGGCAATGCGCCGGATATCCATCCTCTGCGTGGCATAGAACTTCAGGGCATTGCCCCCTGTGGTGGTCTCCGGGTTGCCGAACATGACGCCGATCTTCATCCGGATCTGGTTGATGAAGATCATGTTGGTCTTGGACCGGTGGATGCTCCCGGTGAGCTTCCGCATGGCCTGGCTCATCAGCCTTGCCTGGAGGCCCATCTGCGGATCCCCCATGTCACCGTTGATCTCGGCTCGGGGAACGAGCGCTGCAACCGAGTCCACCACGATCACGTCCACGGCTCCGCTTCGGATGAGCATGTCCGCGATCTCCAGGGCCTGCTCTCCGGTGTCCGGCTGGGAAACGAGAAGGTCGTCGGTCTTGACGCCGAGGCGCCTGGCGTAGATGAGATCCAGCGCGTGCTCCGCATCGATGAAGGCCGAGATTCCCCCCTTCTTCTGCGCCTCTGCCACGATGTGCAGGGCCAGTGTGGTCTTTCCGGAGCTTTCCGGGCCGTAGATCTCCACGATCCGTCCCCTGGGGACGCCGCCGATGCCCAGGGCAATGTCCAGGCCCAGAGAACCCGTGGAGATGCTGGGCACGGATTCAATGTTGTCCTTGGAGGAGTCCAACCGCATGATCGAGCCCTTGCCGAATTGTTTTTCAATGGAGCTTATCGCCAAAGAGATGGCCTTTTCCTTGTCGGCCTCCTTTGCCATAAAGATTCCTCCTTCCACGGGGGGGGGTTACAGGGTGAACCGGTTCAAGTTCGTGTAAATCGGGCCTGACGGCCTGAGTTCGCTCTTGATCAGAGAGAAGTGCTCCACGTCCATCTGTCCGGCGGAGACGTTTTGATTCCTCTTCAGAAGCCGTTCGAGTTCCCTTTTCCCCCGTTTGCTCTTCACGCGTCCCAGGGTGAGATGGGGGCGAAACGGTTTGTCGGGCAAAGGGAAATGGGCACTCTCCAGCTCCTGAGAAAGAGCTCTCTCGAGCAGGACAAGGGGTTTGTCTTGTTCTATGCCCATCCAGACAACCCTTGGGGAACTCAACGAGGGGAAGGCCCCCAGTCCACAAAGTGCGATCTGGAAGGGTGACCCCTTTTCTGCTGCAACCGATGCGGCCTGAGAGGCTCGCTGTAAATCCTGTTCCGGGATTTCGCCAAGGAATCGAAGTGTCAGGTGCATGTTTTTCGGCTGGACCCATCGTACGTCGAACTGCGGCAGGTCCAGCCTGTATCGAACTTCCTCCAGGGCCTGTTTCAACGCTTGAGACAGTTCAATGGCAAGGAAAGAGCGGATCTTTCCGCTCATGTTCGCATTCTCCCGACGAGCAGGTCACCTCTGCCCGATTCCGCACCCGTGAATGACGATTCGATACCGATCATTCCCGTCCAACTATATCAAAGAGATGAAATAAAGCAATCGATGGATTTGAAGCCCCTGTGGAGGAATTTGCACGAATTATGTGGGGATCTCACTGCTGAATTCACTTTATTGCAACAAGAAAGCCAGCCTGATTTTTCTGCTGTCCATTGTAAGGAAACCCGTTAGATCGTCACCTGGATGTTAAACGTACTCTGTTTTCTTTGAAGACGATTCTTGAGATAATGATCTGGAATTGGACAACCGGGAGCCGGTTGCCGGTTCCTGGTTCCACAAGCGCAGGCAAAGAGAAAGGAAGAGGTGCGTTGGGAGAAGACACCGTGCCAACATCCCTGAGCGGAACCGCCCACGGCAGGCTCATGGGGCTGGATGTTGGGGAAAAGAGGCTTGGGGTCGCGCTGGGTGACGAGCTCGGCTTGACCGCACAACCTTACAAGACCCTGGAGCGAAAGAATATACAAAAGGATCTTGAACGGATCCAGGGGCTTGTGGAGGAATACGGGGTCGCTGCCGTTGTTGTGGGGCTTCCGAAAAACATGGACGGAACCCTGGGGCCCCAGGCAAACAGGGTGTCTGCCTTTGCAGGGAGGATTGAAAAGGACCTGGGCATTCCGGTGATCCTGTGGGACGAGAGGCTCTCCACAGTGGCTGTAGAGCGCTTGCTTCTCGAAGCGGACATGAGCCGGGCCAAGCGAAAGAAACAGGTGGATAAACTCGCAGCCGCCTTCATCCTGCAGGGATATCTCGATTCCGAGGGGGCCAGGACCTGCCGGTCAAAGAAATAACAAAGGGCGATTCATTCAGGGAAAAAAAACGAAAGACGATCCGCAGGCTTTTGAAAATAGAGGCATCGAAGCGTGACTAGGCTGGGAAAAAGACTCCTTCTTTCTGCTCTTCTGCTTTCCCTTCTTCTCCTTGCAAGTGTTTACATCTATTATCACCGTCCCTATGACAATCAATCTAGGGAGGTGGAGGTGGAGATCCTCAAGGGGGAAACCCTTGCAAAGATCGCACGGAAACTTGCAGACCGTCATTTGATCAGGTTTCCGGAGTGCTTTGCCCTGATTACACGTTTCCTGGAAAAGGATCGGGGACTTCGGGCAGGGCAATACGTCCTGCATTCCACGATGAGCCCAAAGGAGATCCTCGAGAATCTGTGCCAGGGGGTGGTGACCCTGATCAAGGTCACCCTTCCGGAGGGCCTGACCGTGGAGCAGGTTTCAAGCATTCTGGAAAGGGAAGGCCTTGCAGGGAGAGAAGAGGTGCTCAGGGCAAACCGGGATCCCGAATTCCTCAAGAGGCTCGGGATCACCGGCCTTTCGCTGGAAGGCTACCTCTATCCGGACACATACCATTTCGCATCAGGGATATCCTGCCGGAGCATCCTGGAAATCCTTGTAGCGCAATTTCGGAAGGTTTACGGGCCCGAGGCGAAGGCAAAGGAGGGGGTGTCGGAATGGTCGGTGCACGAGGTTGTGACCCTGGCATCCATCATCGAGAAGGAGACGAGCCACAGCGAGGAGAAGCCCACGGTCTCGTCTGTCCTGCACAACCGCCTGGCAAGGGGCATGCCTCTTCAGTGCGATCCCACCGTGATCTACGGAATCGAGGACTTCGACGGAAACCTGAAGAAGGTGCACCTCCTCACCCCGGGACCTTACAATACCTACCTGAACAAGGGGCTCCCTCCGGGTCCCATCTGCAACCCGGGGCTGGATTCCATCAGGGCCGCTATGAACCCTGAAGAAACGAGTTACTTGTACTTTGTTTCAAAAAACAATGGGACCCACTTCTTTTCCTCAGGGATCGAGGAGCACAATCGGGCCGTGATGAAATACCAGAAGAGGCGGAGAAGACGTTAGGAATCGTTTGCAGGGAGGGGCTTTCCAGAAAGGCCGGGTTTCAGGATCAGTCCTCATCTTCCTTGGTAAACTCGGAATAGCCCTGATCTTTTGATACGGTGATATCGAATTCGTTCGAATAGAGCTTGTTCCTCTTTTCCTTGTCGGATTGGCACTTTACGCATACGGTGGTAAAAGGCATCACCCTCAGCCTGCCGATAGGGATCTTGGAGCCACAGTCCTCGCATTCATCGAAGCTCCCGTCCTTTATGCGATCCAGTGCCTCCTCGATGGAACGCAGCTTTGATCGGTCCATCTCGCTGAGTCTCAGCCTGAGTTCTCTTTCCCTGTCGCTTGATGCGATATCGCACACATCCCCCCCCTCAGGGTCTCCTGTCTTCGGGGACGGAGCCATGCTCGGGGAGAGGGTTTGAAGCAGGAGGGCTTTCTCTTTTATCAGTTCTTTCTTGAATGCATTCAGTTCTTTTCTTTTCACGTGGGCCACCCCTTCCTTCGGGTTTCTTCAAGAAGTCGAGCGGAGTCAAT
>CAZSUQ010000498.1:0-4626 GCA_964609935.1 uncultured Thermodesulfobacteriota bacterium
TCTTTGAGACTGCTCCCAACTACCAAGCCTCCGGTTTTACCGGAGCGTTATGACTTCAATCAGACAGATTATATCACCTGGGGTACTCACCAAATCCAGTTCTGGCGATCCGGGCACTGCGACCCCATATCTTCACGATCTATGCATACATGATCCTCACCGAGCCACTCACGGATGCGCAGTGGGCTAAAGCTGGGTGGGAGCGCCGGATGGGCGTAGGAGACAGGCGTATCATGCGCCAGTTCCACCGGCCAACCCCTGACGGGCGGATACTCTGGGGTGGGAGGGACGCTCCTTTCTCGGCTCATGGCCCCGATCCGAGCTACGACCGCGACCCGCGGATCTTCGGCCGTCTTGAGGAGACCTTCCGGTGGACCTTCCCCCAGCTCGAAGATGTGCGAATCGAACATGAGTGGGCGGGGCCGGTATGCGGGACCGTGAACTGCATGCCGACGCTCGGCTGGTTGAAGGGCGAACGCATCCTTTATGCGCTGGGTTACGCCGGACATGGAGTGGCCCCATCCGAGCTGGCGGGCCGGATGGTCCGAGACCTGATGCTCGACAGGAAGACGGAGATCACCGAGCTCCCCATGGTGACACACCGGCCGGCGGCGCTTCCGCCGGAGCCTTTGCGGCGATGCATTCTCAACAACGCCCAAAGGCTTCTGCAGAGAGCCGATGACACCGCGGGAGCGCGCAAGGGCCTGCTCACGCATCTAGCTCTGAAAGTCCTTCAATAGGGGGCCTCGCGGGGAGGGTTCATGCATACAGGAATACTGGCGGCGATTGCGGCAACGATGCTTTACAACCTGGCGGTCGTCGTCCAGAAGACGCAGGCCCAGCGAGTGAGCACGAGCGGTGTTCGGATCATCGGCAGCCTCTCCATGCGGCCGATCTGGCTTCTGGGCATTGCGGTCCAGATGACGGGCTTCGGCCTGCACTTCCTTGCCCTGACGCGGGCCCCAGTCACTGTTATTCAACCCATCATTGCCGCGGGCATCACGTTCGTTGTGATCTTTGCGGCGCTTCTGTTGAGGGAACGGCCGGGGCGGCGCGAGATCAGTGGCATGGTCATGGCGATCTCGGGCGTCATTCTCCTGGTTACAAGGCTTGAGGGGCCTACCACGATGGCGAAAGTATCGGTGGGGGGTTGTGCGTCGCGCTCGCTGTGACAACAGCCCTGATCGCCGAATTGCTCGGCCTAGCAATGTCTAGGCAGATTCAGAGGGTCAGTGTACGTGCCGTGGTGCTCGAGAGCGCCGCGGGTCTCGTATACGGGATGTCGGATGCCATGAATCGCCTGATGGGGGCTTGGCTCTCACCAGGCCAAGGATGGGTCCCGCCTGTGGCCGTGGGGATCGGGGCTGCGGTCTTTCTGTTCCTGCTTGGCTACGAGTTTTGACGCCTATCTCCCCTTCTGACGATCCACATTATGGATCAGGGCCTGTCGGCAGGGCTCTTCCCTCCTCCAGACAGACACACCTTACCGGAGCACCGGTTACCATCCCGACGCATCGGTTACAATGATCGCAATCCGAGGCCCGTACCTCACCCCGTTCCAATTTCCTGACGAAATTCGGATCCCTGATTGAAGCTCGACCTATTTGTACAAAATCGAATCCTTCATTCATTGCAGTGTCCATGTTGTCGAGGGAACAGACTCCTCCAATCAGAACCAGCGGAATTTTCACCGCTTTGCGCACCTCTCGCGCCTGCTCCAGAAGGAACAATTCCTGAAAAGGAAAGTGCTGGATGAGTATCTTGCCAAGAAGCAAAAGAGCTGCCTTCAAGGACAGGCTTTTTTCGGTTTTCACGAACGCCATCAGGGGCACCTTGCCACGTACCATATACAACGGCGCCTTACTCGTAAATCCACAACTGAGAACAAGGGCACTTGCCCCTGATGCTTCATACCGCCTGGCCACCTGAACGGCGTCCTCCACCTCCAGGCCCCCTTTGAACCCGTCCCGAAGGTTCATCTTTAACAGAATCGGAAAGTCGGACCCCACGGTATCCCGAACGTGTCGGATGACGGACGCGGGAAAGCGTAACCGGTTTGCCAGAGACCCTCCGTATACATCCTTTCGGTTATTGGTCCAAGGCGTGAGAAACTGACTGAGCAGATACCCGTGCCCGGAATGAATCTCCACGGCATCAAATCCCGCCCTTCTGGCCATGGAGGCGGCCTCACCATAATCTTCTCTGACCTGTGCCATGTCCTCCTCTGTCATTTCCCTACTCATGCTAAGTCGGAACGAGCAGAACTTGGCGGAAGGGCCAATTGGCTTCTGGTTGATCACTCTGGGGTGCGCAAAGAAGCCGCAATGCCCCAGCTGAATGGAAGCGGCCGCACCCTCCTGGTGGATGGCATCGGTGATTTGCTTCAGCATCGGCACGATCTCTTCGCGCATCCACATCTCATGCCCGAAAGCAAGTCCGTTGCGGGATACCGCGCAATAGGCCACAGTGGTCATGGCGACGCCACCAGCCGCAACCGTTCTGTGATGCTCTAGAAGTGCCTCCGTTGGGCTTTCGTCCTGACACATGCCTTCGAAACAGCCGGCCCTGATTACTCGATTGCGCAGTTCCAAGCCGTCGATCTTGCCTTTTGAAAAGATCTTCCTTCCCTTTAACTCCGACATTCGGCTCTCTCATGTGATCAAGAATTATTGTCAATACGACAGTTCATCCTCGCCTGGGGAAATTCGGTTTAGGGCATTTCACTTACAATTTTCTACCGCATTCGAAGCAGAAGTTTGGAGACTTTAGAGTTCTCAAACCGGCATTTTGGACATTTCTCCTGGAATCTCCTCAAAAGCCGGAGAGAGTGATTTCTTGAAGATGGATCTTGAGCGAGCTTGACTAGATGGCACTTTATAATTTAGAAAGTCAGGATGTAAGTTGTCAATGCTCCCAAACATAAAAATTTTGAGGAGCATACCATTCCCGGTTTGAGAAAATCCAAGTTTCTGACCGGTATTCCAAAGACGATCATCGCCCACCACAGGGAAAGCAGTTCTTTCTTTATGAAAACTGCAATTGATAACAGGAGGGTAGGATGGATAAGCATTATGATGCCATTGTGATTGGGGGAGGGCCTGGAGGCCTTGCGATCGGGTCGCTGCTTTCGAAGAAGGGACTGAAAACTGCAGTTATAGAAAAGAATCCATGGCTGGGTGGCAGGTATCGCTCGATTGAATTCGACGGGTGCCGGGTGGACAACGGGGTGCACCTGCTTACCGGGCATGCAAATAACAAAGAAGGAACATTCTGCAAGCGGTTGTTTAGCAAGCTCGGACTTGAGCTGAAACAAAAGGATATTCA
Organism: uncultured Thermodesulfobacteriota bacterium; assembly: GCA_964609935.1. Taxonomy (GTDB): domain Bacteria; phylum Desulfobacterota; class DSWW01; order DSWW01; family DSWW01; genus CAYTRL01. The sequence goes on from CAZSUQ010000498.1 coordinate 3,325, forward strand.
CTGGACCATGGGCTTGGTGGGCAGAGAGGGTTCAGACCGGGTAGAGTTTTTCACCATGGACCGCTGCAGAGGTCTGGAGAGCTTCTTCGACTTCTTCGCCTTTGGAGCGAAAATGGAGTTGCCTGACCAAGAAAAGGAGGATTTCAGAAAGCTCTTTGATCTGATGGCATCCCTCAGTCTGGAAGAGCGCCGCAAGCTTGTAAACGTTGGCTGGACAGACTGGCTCGAGCGGAATTGCGGCAACCCCCTCGTGATCACAATACTTTCCATACAAGCGCAGTTGATGGGTTTGACATCCGACGAGATCAATGCCGGTTCCCAGGTCTCGAATTATCACTTGTTTACCCAGTCCGGAGCATTGCCCTTCTGGTACCCGGCAGAGGGCACGCTTGAGGATGCCATCGTAAACCCAATGGCTCATTTCATCAAAGAACTCGGCGGAGATGTCATTACAGATTGTACGGCAAGGAAGGTCATCATAGAGAACGACAGGGCCACAGGAGTCTGGGCGAGAGACAATCTCTCGGACATCCTTTATGAGCTGAAGGCCCCAGTTGTTGTGACCGCGGTTCCCATATATTTTGCCGTCGGTGAGAGGCGGCTCCTGCCCAAAGAGATCTTCCCCGAAGGGTGGCTCAACGCCATGGAAATAATTGGATCGTTCAGCGATGAGGATCTAACCGGCCTCTACTTGTTAAACAAGAAGGTGATCCCGGATGAATACTATGGATGGATCCATCTATTCCAGGCAGAGTCATCAGGTGTGCCGACCTATGTGGGCGATTGGCTGAAGGGTGATTTGGTGAATGCAGCCGTTCCGGAAGGCAAGCAACTTGTCTCTAACTTTATCACGGCAAAAAACCTGACGGCGCCCTTTGGAATGGACAGCTCCCGAGAGGCGGTGAACAGAGCGCTACAGGCTTGGGAAGACGCCATGGAAAAGGCCAATCCCGGATTTCTTGACAGCATCGAGAAAAGGCACCTGACGCTACAGCTCAACTGGGGGCGATACGCCTGGGGCATTGTTCCGGAAGAGATCGACGTGAAATCTCCCACCGTAAATGGGCTCTATTTTACAGGGAATTCTATCCGGAATGTTGCGAGCGTTGCCTCGGACAAGGTTTATGAAATGGCCCTGCTTTGCGAAGAAGCGATAGCGGCGGATCTTTAAGGAACAGTGTGGACAGGTGAAGAGGCCGGGACAAAGGGCCTTAAAGAGTCAATCTCAAGCCCGATGAGAAGGGCGGTGACGCAATGAATCTGCATCTGTAGAGGTTCGACGGTCACGGCAAAGAGTATCCC
>CAZSUQ010000499.1:0-4616 GCA_964609935.1 uncultured Thermodesulfobacteriota bacterium
CCGGGACGATCTGGGCCGCCAGGATCTCGATGGGCCGGCGGTCCTTGTGGCCCATATCCATGAGGTCGGAAAGGGACATGTCCGTTTTCGGAAAGCCCTCGGGAATAGCGTCGTCGAGAAAGACGAGTCGCTTCAGGTGCGGCAGCTTGCCTCGAATGCTTTTCAGGGTTTCCAGGTGGGGGCCGTTCGACACAAAGAGAAGCTTGGCCTGAGAATGTTTCAGCTGGTAGGCCATCTGCTGGCGGGAAAGGGTGTTGTAGATGGGTACGGTCACGGCCCCTGTGGCCATGATGGAGAAGTCGGCCACGGACCATTCCGGGCGGTTTTCACTGAGCAGCGCAACCCGGTCGCCTTTTTTGATCTTGAGCTGAATCAGTCCGCCGGCCACCTGCTCGATGCAGTCCAGGAATTCACCATGGGAGATGGAACCGCCCTGATCGGGCTTGTCTCCCAGGATCGCGGTTCGTTTGGGATCCTGTTTGGCCGTGTCCAGGAGCTGGATGAGAAGGTTTTGATCCGGCGCTATGTGGGTTGGTTTTTTCAATCTTTCCCTGTATCGTTGGAGGGATACAGGCGTTTTCTTCTTTGTTGTAGCCATCTCGCCTTCCTGACGGAATCGTGTGAATCACCCAGGACAAACGTAGGCAATTGTAGTTTTCCGAAGCAGCAATGTCAATTTTCGAATTCATAAATAGGGAATTTGAATAGGAAATCCTGAACGTACGGGTTCACGGGACAGCAGGCTGAAGGAGTTGTAATGGATCCATCTGCGCAATGGGAGAAGATCGAAGAGGTTTCTCGAAATCCACTCAAGTACGTCGAACAATGGAAGGAACGAACAGGGGGAAAGGTTGTGGGGTGTACCTCCTGCATGCCTCCCTTTGCCCCGGAAGAACTCGTTCACGCAGCCGGCATGCTGCCGGTGGGGATCTGGGGAGCAGAGGTCCCTGTGAGCCAGGCGGATGCGAGGATCCAGAGCTTTGCCTGTTCGGTGGCGCGCACGTCGCTGGAGATGGCGCTCACGGGGGCCTTTTCGGTCTGTGATGGATTCATGTTCCCTTTCACTTGTGATGCCTTTCAGAACCTGTCCGAGATCTGGAAGCTCAGCGTGGAGAAACCCTGTTTTCAATGGGTCTTCCCAAAGAAGGTGGACCAGAGCAGCGTGCCGGCCTATCTGGAACAGGAACTCCTTCGCATGAAAGGGGAGTTGGAGGACTTTGTCGGCACGAAGATCGATGATGCTTCCCTGCGGAACAGCATTGACGTTTACAATGAGAACCGCAGGGCCATGCGTGAACTGGACCAGCTTCGCGCCAGGGATCCGTCGTTCCTCTCGCCGGTTCAAATGATGGATGTTGTGCTGGCTTCTTCCTTTCTTTTGAAGGAGGAACACACCCCGCTCGTTCGATCTCTCCTGGACGCTCATGCCCGTGAACCGGAAAGCCCATCCAACGGGAAGGAGCGGGTCAACATCTTCCTTACAGGGGTCATGCCGCGTCCCGCAGCCATTGCCTCCCTGCTGGACGAGGTGGGCTGTTCCGTTCTGGGTGACGACATGGGCCTCGGCGGCCTCTATTACAGCATTGAGATCCAGGACAAGGGAGACCCGCTCCGCGACCTGCTGCAGGGATATCTCAGCTACCCGCCCTGTTCCATGCTGCACGATCGGTCCAGGAGCCGGAGCGGGGAGCTGGTCAGGCGGGTCCGGGAGGTGGGGGCAGAGGGCGTCCTGATCCTTGGTACAAAGTTTTGCGAACCCGAGTTTTTTGACTATCCGTACCTGAAGGAGGATCTCGAGCAGGAAGGGATTTTTGTGCTCCTTCTGGAGACGGAACTGGGGCTGGGCGTGCCCGGCCCGATTCGCACGCGCCTGGAGGCCTTTTTGGAAACCTTGCGTGAGAAACGAGCACAACCCTGAAAGGGCAACCGGACGTTTCGAAGCTCTTCAGAGAAGAATTCCATTCGGATAAGAGAATGAAGGGGAAAGCAGGACCATGGAAGAGAAAGAGACAGTGGACAGGCGATTGAAGTCCTTCAAGCAGATGAAGGAATTGATGACGGTCTATTACATCAATGCAAAGACAGCGGAGCAGAACAACCAGAAGGTGGCCTGGGTGACCAGCGGTGCCCCTGTGGAACTCCTCCACGCCATGGACGTCATTCCCATCTACCCGGAGAACCACGCCGCCATGTGCGGCGTGCAGAAGATGGGGGTGGAGCTTCAGCAGGCTGCCGAAGAGAAGGGGTTCTCCATGGACCTCTGCTCCTACGCACGCACGGACATCGGGTCCATCTACACGGGCAAGAGTCCGGTCATGGGGCTGCCCAGGCCGGATTTCATGATCGCCTGCAACAACATCTGTACAACGGTGGTGAAGTGGTACGAGGTGGTGGGCCGCATCTATGACTGCCCTGTGTTCATGATCGACATGCCCTTCCTGCACGACGGACCCCAGGATCACATCCTCACCTACGTGGCGGACCAGTTGCAGGCGATGATCCACTTCCTCGAGGAACAGACCGGCAAGCGGTTCGATAAGGATCGTTTCCTGGATGTGATTGTGAAGTCCATGGAGGCCACCCGGCTGTGGGGGGAGATCCTGGATGCCTGTGCTCACAAGCCCGCCCCCATGAGCTGCTTTGACTCGTTTATCCACATCGGGCCGATCGTCACGCTGCGGGGAACCCAGGAGTGCATCGATTATTACAAGATCCTCAAGCAGGAGATCCAGGAACGGATCGAGGAGGGGATCGGCGCCGTGTCCGAGGAACAGCACCGGCTGGTGTGGGACAACCTGCCGATCTGGTTCAACTTGAAGGACCTGAGCGACAGGCTTGCCGTGTGGAAGACCTGTCTCGTGGCGGCCACCTATTCGGATTCCTGGCGTGTCAAGCTCTATGCAGGGGAGGGGGGCCTGGACATGCAGACGATCCTCAAGGAACTGGCCACCGCCTACCTGCTTCCCTACATCAACAACGGGTTTCCCGAACGCGTCCGCATCTTGAAGAACATGCTGGAAAAATACGATGCGGACGGCTTTCTGATGCACTCGGACCGGAGCTGCAAGCCCTACTCGCTGGGACAGTACATGATCCGCGACCAGCTGACCAAGGAGACCGGTATCACCGGGCTGGTGATCGAGGCGGACATGAACGACCCGCGCCAGTATGCCGAAGCACCCACCATGAATCGGATCCAGGCCTACCTGGAGTCCCTTGCCTAGAAGCGTCTGGCAAAGCGGAAGAGGACCGAAGGGATGCCAAGGCGTGCGGCAGCCTGCACGTGTTCCTCTGTGTCGTCCAGGTAGAGGCAGCGTTCAGGAGGAACGCCTGCCGCTTCAAGCGCTGCCTCGAAGATCCGCGCATCCGGCTTCCTCACGCCCACCTCGTAACTCAGGACCAAGTGGTCAAGGTGCTGAAAGAGGCCGTAACGCTCTTTGGAGTACTCCAGGTGCCATGGATTGGTGTTGGAGATCAGGACCAGACGCACCTTCGCGTGCAGGGCCTCCAGAAGGAGGTCCATCCCCGGATTCTCCCAGAAGATGTCGCACCAGATCTCATGGAGCCGGTCCATGGAGATCGTCAGCCCCAGGGTGGAACAGAGTTCCCGGTGGAAGTCTTTCCCGCTCAATTCTCCGGTTTCAAACCGATCATTGATCCCCTCTTGAAACACGATCCGGTAGATGTCGTCCGCGGTCCAGGGAGGGGCCTGTTCCGAAAGCCGCCGGCAAAATTTGAGGTGATCAAAACCCGCAAGAACATTTCCCAGGTCGAACAAGTAGGCATTCATCCAGGAGGCCCTCCAGCCTTATCTGACGTGCTCCCGCACGAGCGCCAGCGATTTTCGCCGGATTTTTTTCAGCATCTGGGTTAATCAAAGGTCGAAGAGACCGTGATGGTAAAGACCACGTCTTCGAGCGGGGATGCATCCGATCCCAGGGGAAATCCCCAGTCGAGCTGTACGACATTTCCACCTGTTGCGGATGGAACAGCTGTCCTCAATCCGAAACCCACATCGTGTCGCAAATCCTCCACATCCATCTCCCGGCCTTCTTCCCAGGCATAGCCACTGTCCCAGAAGAGCAGCAGCCCGATGGCCATGACGCCGAAGATCTCTTTCTTCACGAAGATCCGGTCTTCCAGGCTTACACGGACAAGCTTGTTTCCGGTAAAGGCATTGATCTCGTAACCCCTGAGACCGCTGGTGTACCCAAGGCCGAAACGCTCGTTCGAATCCAGGTTCTCCCCGTAACGGAATACCCCCTGGAGATGGAACGTGTGCCAGAAAGGACCTCGATCCAGAAAGGTTTTCCGAAGAAAGTGGTCATAGGTGAAACGGAAGACCCCGTTTCTCAGCCTGTCGTCATCCCAGTTGCCTTCTGCATAAGCCCCTGCAAACAGAAAGTGTCCCTTGCGGAAACGGTATCCCTGTGTATCCGTCAGGGTGAAGATCCACTCATCCCTGTCCGCGCCCAGGCCCTCGGCGGAAAACCCGATGGAAGCATTCAGGTCGTTGGCGATGTTGATGAACTCGTCTCGATGGAAACGGTTGATCCTTGTTTCCGTGATGTAGTCCACACCGAGGCGTTGATAGCCGATTCCCGGGTAGCTGTACG
>CAZSUQ010000500.1:0-4615 GCA_964609935.1 uncultured Thermodesulfobacteriota bacterium
GTCCGGCTGGCACCTGCGGTCCTGGAATACTTCCACGAATTCAGCGACCGGATAGGGGTGTCAGGAGGAATCCGCCACAAACAGGGAGGGCCCATCGAATGGAGCGGCGACTGGGTAGCGGTACGCGCATCGCCCCATCGTACCTATCTGCCCCTGCAACAAGCCGGACAAAAATGGGATCCGAACTGGGCAACCTTCTCGGTGCCGCAGGTCGACGGCCTGGTGACATCGGAGTACCGCAATCCGGTCACGATCAACCTGCTTGACTATTCAGGTGCCATAACCCCTGACAGGGACGGGCGGCTTTTCCTGGTTGCGGATGGAAGCGCGCTTTATATCGGTCTGCGGGTACCGGCCCGGTCCGCGGCCGCCGGTGATGAGCACGGGAGGCTCCGGCTCTTCCTCGATGACAGGCACCTCGCAACCATGCACGGAAGCGGCGGCTGCGGCCAGGGCAGTGACCTTCCGGCCCCCGGCGATCGCATGGTCGACCTGGTTTACACCTTCTCCCAGCCCCTCTCACTCGTGCCGGGTCAACAGCGCGGCACCTGTGAAGCTGCCAACCCCTGGGTTCCAACCGACACCGGGGAGCCGCCCTGGAACATCGACGTGGCGATGTCCGAGCCCGCCGCCGATCCGGGTTTCGTCCACATGGAGATCAAGATCCAGCTACCCCCATCGGCGCCGGTGGATCATGTGCTTGGCCTGGCCCTGATACGGGAGAATATCGGACAGACACCCGCGCTCGAGCGCTACCCCTATGTCGTCGATGACACCGGGCCGTTGGCCGATGAAGTTTCGAGCTGGGAGTCGCTGCTGTTCGAATACCACAAAGGGCACCCGCACCTGAGCGAACGAGCGGGGGATCTCGGTGCCTTCCCTCAACCGGACAGACCCTACGTGCATTGGTAGTGTGATCAGACGCAACGGATGACTGGAATCGAGACGAGCCCTCCCCTCTTCAACGGCTTGCCTTCCGCCTATGTGCCTCCTCATCGTCCTGAATGGAGTACCCTGGTCTCTTGATCTCTGTTGTCACACGTCATTCGATGAGGGCCCGGGAACCTTCCTCGCGAGGAGAAGTCGAGCCACGGTATCCGTGTAAAAGCAGAGGATCATCCCGAGCACCGTGGCGACCGTGGTGATCCAGAACAACACCAGGTGAAGGGCCTGCATTCTCCAGAAGAACAGGTCCAGGATGAACAGGATCAACCCCAGGTGCAGAAGGGAGGAACCGACCCTCACCAGGTACCCCTTCCTCTCGAAGTGAAGCCGCCTGCTGCCGGACAGCGCCATGGCCAGCACCGCTAGCTGCAGCAGGAGGGATGCGAACAGAATCAGGAGCAGGCCCGAGCGGATCCCCCACGCGAGCGTGACGAGAAGCGTGCAGAGGACAAGTGCCGCTGCAAACCTGTTCAGCCAGGCCGTGGGCAGCAGGCGCTTGGGAACACAGATGCCGAGAAAGAGGACCAGGGCCACGAGAAAGGGGGAGACAAGCCTGTTCATGCGCTCCATGTAGGCGAGCTTGGCCTCAGGGGCCATCTGGTGGATCATGGCCAGCTTGAAATAGAACATCCCGCAGATGCAAAGTAGCGAAACGGCAAACAGGACGATCGTTGTGGCCAGAACCAGGTAGTAGTCGTAGGAGCCCTTGCTCTTCATGTGCATGCCCTATTGCATGGTGTGTTGACCGGGAAAGTAGAAGGAGGTCAAAAAGGTAAAGACCATCGCCGCGAAACTCAGGATTCCCAGAAAGGCGGTGAAATACAGCATGCCCCTCTTGTATGCATAAAGCCGGGTGTGCATGTATGCGCTGAAGATGCACCACATCATGATCGAGCTGCATACCTTGGGATCCCACCACCAGTTGGGGCCCCAGGCTTGAAGGGCCCAGGGGTAACCGAGAAGCGTTCCGAGTGTAAGCAGGAAGTACCCCAGCTTGGCGAAATCATAGCCCGTCACCTCCAGGGCCTGGCTCTTCATGACAAGCACGAACACGGAGGTGACGAACGTGACGGTGATGCAGGCATAGGCAAGGAAGAGCATGGGGGGATGGAACCACATGTAGGTTGCGTTGTAGTAGAAGATCATCTTGGGGTAGAGGCGAAAGAACAGCCCGATCCGTTCCATGGGTGAGTGTCCGACTTCAAACCACGGCCCCACCTCCTCGGAGAACATGGGCAGCGGGTCGTGGAAGGGATCGGCGGCGAGAAAGAGAAAGCATGCCTTCAAGGCCAGGAGAAGGTGCAACAGCGCCCTTGCACGGTGGTTCTCGATCCTGCGCTGCGCCACGAGGAGCAGCACGCCGTAACACATGAACCAGAAGTAGTACTTTTCACTCTCGATCCAGACGGGAATCGCGTATCGGGGCGGATTCCCGGCATCGTACAGGGGGAGCCCGTAGTCGGAACCGCGATTCATTTTCTCAAACCGCTGGTTGATCATGGGGGCCCAGGGTTCCGGGACCTCCAGGGTGAAGGAAGAGTAGATCTGATAATGAAACCAGCAAATCCACAGGAACCCGGCAATGAACACAAGATTTGCCAGAACGAGCAGCACCCTGGTGGGGCGCTCCCACGTGGAACGTGAGCGAACGAGGTTGACCAGCGCGGAAACGCCCAGGAGGCAGGCAACCACCAGCAGGCAGGGCATGACCAGGTCACCCGCCGCCCGGATTGTCGTCGTGGGGAGTATCGTGTTCACGGCCAGTAAATCTCTGTGCATGGGACCAGCCCGCAACTTGCATCAAGCCTTCTACTGCGAGCGGCGTAAGCATGAAACCTTCGTATCGCTTTTTGAGATCAAGTACCTGAGCCGAATCGATCTGTCAATCTCCTCCATGAAGGCCTCTTCTTTCACGGCTCTAAATGAACATTTCATTTTTTTCTTGACAGATCCCTGAAAAGTTGTAATCATACGTTAACGTATAGGTTGTCAAACATGAACGTTAGCGTAGAGGTTTCCCATGGCTGAACAAATTTACGATCAAGACGAATTCCTGGAAAAGGTAGGACTGTCCCCGGAAACCCTCACCGCGATCCTGGAGGCCCAGGTGCTGCGGCCGACGGGTCGGGTAGACGGCGAAACACCCTATTTCGATGAGCATGCCGTGGCTGCGGCCGACGCTATCGTCAAGCTCATCGACATAGGTTACTCCGTGGATGACGTCATCCGCATCCGGCGCAAGATCGGGCTCCCGAAAAAACGCGGGGAACGAACACAGAAGGGCAGGCCCCTGCTCACCGTGGGGGAACTGGCCAACCGCATCGGCTCGAACCCGCGCACGATGAAGCACTGGGAGGAAAAGGGGATCATCGAGCCGGACAGCTACAGCCCCGGCGGCTTCCGGCTGTACAGCGAGACGTACGTTCAGCTCTGCCTGCTCATTCTGGACCTTCAGCTGTTCGGCTACACCCTGGATCAGATCAAGGCCATGGCGGATCTGCTCAGGGACTTCTTGACGATCAAGAACAACCCGGAGGGCCTTCCTCCGGACGAGTTCATGGAAAGGCTGGGCCGGATCAAGAAACAGATCTCCGAGATCAACGACAAGATGCGCCTCTTTGAAAAGGGTATCGAGCGCTGGCGCGGCCTCACCAAGCAGAAGCAAAGGGAGATATCGCTGCTCACCGACAAGGTGAAAAGGGATCAGCGCAGGAGCCAGAGAGAAGGTGAAAGGAAAGAAAACACCCCCCAAAAGGGAAGCCCGAGGCACCCCAAGAGCACAAAGAAAGGACCGGTGACATCATGAAGGTCGTTTTCATAGAACCCAAGTCACCTAACCTGCATATCTTCTCCCGGTTCGGGCTGCCGCGTCTCGGGACCGTGCTTCTGGCGACCATCGCCCACAAGGCCGGTCATGAAGCCACGGTCTACATCGAAGAAATTGAAGACATTGACTGGGAAGAGGTGAAGAAGGCAGACCTGGTGGGCATCTCCTCCATCACATCCACTGCGCCAAGGGCCTATGCCATTGCGGACAAGATCCGCGGATGGGGCATCAAGGTGGTCATGGGAGGGCCGCACCCCACGTATCTGCCCGAAGAAGCGGCAGAGCATGCCGATTTCATTCTCAAGGGAGAGGCGGAGACCACCTTTCTCGAACTGATCGATTCCCTGGAGGGGAAACGCCTGTTGACCGAGGTGCCGAATCTGGTTGGGAGGATTGACGGATCCCTGGTCCGGGGACCGGAGGACAATCGGGTCGTAGACCTCACCAGGAATCCTCACCCGGATTTCTCCCTGGTGCAGGGCTTCCATGAAGCCCGCGGCATCGGGAACAAGCGGCTCGTCCCGGTACAACTTTCCCGCGGCTGTCCGTTTGACTGCTCCTTCTGTTCGGTCACGGGCATGTTTGGCCGCCGCATGCGTTACCGGGACACCGACGATGTGATGAATGAGCTGCTCGAGTACAACACAAAAGACACGCACATCTTTTTCTACGACGACAACTTCGCAGCAGACAGAAAACGTGCAAAAGACCTGCTTCGGGCCATGGAGGAAGCCGACACGAAGTTCATATGGTCCACCCAGGTCCGGATCGATGCAGCCAGGGACGAAGAGCTCCTGCAACGGATGCAAAGGACGCGATGCAAAAAGGTCTACATCGGCATCG
>CAZSUQ010000501.1:0-4615 GCA_964609935.1 uncultured Thermodesulfobacteriota bacterium
TACAGCACCCGGGGGATCACCTACACGGCCATGGGCGAGTACGAGCAGGCACTGCAGGACCACGGAAAAGCCCTTCGGATCGACCCGAATGACGGGAAGGGTTACTACCTGAAGGGAAACTCCCTCTTTCGAAAAGGGGATTACGACAAGGCCATCCAGTCTTATTCCAGGTCCCTGGAATTCCTGCCGCGCTTTCTCTGGGCCTACAACAACCGCGCCATCGCATACTCCAGGAGAGGGGAGTATGACAGGGCCATGGAAGACCTCAACCGGGCCGTTGAGATCAGCGACCGGTTTTCTCTGCCCTATAAAAACCGGGCCATGACCCTCTATGCCAAAGGAGAATCCGAACGGGCCCTTCAGGATCTGACAAGGGCCATTGAAAGGGATCCGAAATCCGTGCGTGCCCGGTTGAGCCGCGCCAAGATCTATCTGGACCAGGGGGAGTACGACAAATCCATACAGGACTATTCCCGGGCCATCGAACTCGCCCCTGAAATCGTTTCCGCCTACGAGGGCCGTGGAACCGCATTCAGGAGGAAGGGGGATCCGGACCGGGCGATGCAGGATTACTCCACAGCCATCGAGATCGAACCCGGGAGGACGAGATCCCACATCTTCGTGGGCATCGCGCTCTACGAGCAGGGGCTTTACGGTCAGGCAATCAAGGCGCTCAACGAGGCCATCGAGATCGATCCGGAGAGTGCGCTTGCCTACAGCCACAGGGGCCTGGTTCATGCGTACAAAAAGGATCATGCACGCGCACTTCAGGACCAGAACCGGGCGCTGGCACTCGATCCCAACCTCTCCCGGGCCTATGCATCCAGAGGCATGCTGAAAGCGGAGACAGGCAATTACGATGAAGCCATACGGGATTACAACGAGGCCATAAAAAACAACCCGAGCGATGCAGCCTACTTTCACAATCGAGGGAATGCCTACCTGACCCGGAAGGACTACAAGCGGGCGCTCAGGGATTTCAACATGACCCTTCACCTCGACCCTGACCTTTCATCCGCATACAAGAACCGGGGGATCGTCTATGGAAGGATGGGCAGCGAGGACCTGGCCATCCGGGACTACACCAAGGCCATCGGGCTGGACCCGAAAGACCCTGTCAACTACTACAATCGTGCCATCGCGCTCAACAAGAAGAGACAGTTCCGGCGGGCCATCCGGGACTACAGCGAGGCCATACGGTTGAACCCCGCGTACGCGGAGTTCTTCAACAACCGGGGAGTGGCGTACAGGGAAACCGGCGCGTACGACCGTGCGATCCGGGACCACGGCAGGGCCATCGGGATGAAGCCCGGCAGTGCCGTGTTCCATGTGGCACGGGCAATCACGTACGAGAAGAAGGGAGAACACGGTCCGGCGATGAAGAGCTATGAAGAGGCTTGTCGACTGGGGTCAAAGCAGGCGTGCAAAAAACTCAAGTAGAGGCGGATAAGGCCAACACCAAAGACAAAGAGCCTGTTATCGAAGTTCGTCGCAGCAGGTCAACGAAAAATGTCCAGATGCAAGGCTTGCTCATCCTGAGGCACGGAGGCGTACTTTGCAGTACGTCGCAGTAACGAAGGATGAGCGTAACGCAGCAGATGGGCGTTTTTCGTTGACCTGCTAGAGGTCCGTGCGCTTGAGCATCATCTCCTCCCCGACAAACCCCATGGCGGCAAACCCCAGGATCCACGTCCACTGGCTCTCATGGGCAGAGGCCGCATCCAGGGCCTCCTGGAGGCATGTCTTTTCGCTTCCAGGGCACGGCTGCTTCACGAAAAAGGTTTCGTTGACAGGGCCCTCGTCCCAGCCCACGGGGAGCATGAACCAGTAGCGGTTCAAGACGTTGTAGAGTCGCGCAGGCCGGAAAGGCGGGTTCCCCTCACCGGGGAAGGAAGGATCGCCTGCAAGGCGAATCGCCTCGGGCACGAGGTCCCCTGTGAGGCGATGTTCCGGGTGTCCCGTGAAGCCGACGGAGGGGTCGAACGTGATGACAACGTCGGGCCTGAAGGTTCGGATCGCCTCGGCGATCACGGCCGTTGGATCGCCCTCTCCGTACCAGTGCTCAAGCACATCCTCCGGTGGCGGCACCGGGTTCGGGAAGTTCGTGAAGGTGTGAAGCTCGAGGCCGGAGCCATACCTCCTGGCCGCCTCTTCCATTTCAAGGGTGCGCACGGTGCCCATGTCCGGCAGGCACGGCGGGGCATAGCAGGTCCCCCCCTCCCCTCTCGTGAGCACGACCATGTGACAGGGGTTTCCCAGGCACTTGCACGTCATGGCCAGAAAGGCCCCGGCAACGCTCTCGTCGTCCGGATGAGCGCCAACGAACATGACGGATGCGCCCCTTTCCACCAACTCCTGGAGGGACCAGTTCGGGTCCACATGAACGATCCATTCATCCTGGATGTCGCACCCGAGGCAGAGGAGAAGTGCACAGGCAAGAAGCCCGGCCCCAGCCGGGGATAACCCGCGGTTCACCCGCATCATGCATGAGACGCCTTGGCGAGTCGAAGAAAATCCAGATTTGTCTTGAACTATGGTATGCATGACTGTATTTCTTTGGTTTGAAGCCATCTTACTCCATATCCATCAACAGAGGAACCCATGAGCGGAAAACCTGACGTGATCATCATTGGAGCCGGAATCGGAGGCACGGCACTGGGCGCTCTCCTTGCGCACCGGGGCCGGAACGTCACCCTGGTGGACCGCAACGCCTTCCTGGGAGGAAGGTGCGTGAGCTACGAAAAGGAAGGTTTCGTGGTGGACGTCTTTGTTCACATGTTCGGCCGCTGCGAGAAGGGCCCCTTTGGAGATGTGCTCCGCCGTGTGGGCCGCCCGGAGGCCATCCACTGGTGGCACGCCTCACCGGAATCGAGGCCTTTGCTGTTCGTGGACGAGACTCCTTACCCGCACCCGGACCCCTCCTTTTCCTCCCGCGATGAGGCGGCGGAGGTGTACCGCGCCTTTGGCCTTGACGACCAGAGCGTCCAGGCCGCATTCCGCATTCGCGACGCCATTGACTCCATGCCTTACGAGCAAACCCTTGATCTCGACCGGATGCCCTACAGTGCATGGCTACGCTCCTTTACGGACAACAAGATCCTGCTGGCCATGGAGCACCACAAGGTGCTCCTCTATTCGGTAATCACCTCCAGGGAGGCGAGCGCAGGCGAGATGATCCGCACCATGGCCAACGCGAACAGGGATGCAAACATCGGCTATCCCATGGGAGGCTGCGGAGCCATTCCCGAGGCCTTTGCCTCGGTGATCCGCGACAAGGGCGGTACGATCCTGTTAAACACCACCGTGTCAGGCATCTTGGTGGAAAAAGGGGCAGCGCAGGGGGTCCGCCTTGCCACGGGTGACGAACTGCACGCCCCGCTGATCGTGAGCAACGCAGGCATCCGGGAGACCATGCTCAAGTACGTGGGGGAGGAGCACCTGCCTTCCGCCTATGCGGAGGTTGTGAAATCCCTGACCACGGGCAAGCTCGTGGAGGAGACGCCCATGGGCATGATCTATCTCAAGCTTGCACTGGACGAGCCTGTGATCGATGCACCGGTGGTCTTCCGGAATGCAAGCCAGGGGACGTTTGGTGGGCTAGCCGGGATCATGCAGGGGATCATGGAGGACAGGCCGCCTTCGGGATACAAGGGCATCAATATCTTCATACCGGTGCCCTCCAACATGGACCCGGCACTGGCGCCCCCGGGGAAACAGCTGGTCAACTTCTACGGCCTGGCCCCTGTCCTTTCCCAGGACTGGAACGCCTGGGTGGACTATCATCTGGGCTACCTCTACACCCTTTATCCGGACGTGGAACAGCACCTGCTGTGGCGAGACTTCAGTACCCTTTCCCGCATCAACAAGTGCTCGGGCCGCCTTCACCCGGACATCATCGGCATTGCACAGAGTGTGGGCCAGACTGGAGGGGAAAGGCCCAGCCCGGTCACGCCCATTGAAAACCTGTACCTGGTGGGTGCCGACGTGGGGCAGGACAACATCGGTACCGAACTGGCAGTTGAGAGCGCCCTCAGGCTGGACGAGCTCCTCGAGAAGCATGGAGCCGTCTAGCACGGGCATTGCTGAAGCCTTTTCTTCACGCTAGGTGAACGAGAATACAGTGGGGCAACAAAAAGCAGAACAGTGGCTTCTGTGCCGGCCTTTGTGTACCATATGGGTTCTCTCTATGGTCCACCTGAAATCGTGTATGCATAGAGGATGAAAAGGGGGGGATGGAAATGAAGAGAAGAAACAGCCCTGTGGCTTTCCTGGTTTTCTTCCTGCTCGCGGCAACGGCTTCGCTTGCGCCGTCCCAGGACCTGGAGGGTGTGAAAACCCTTCGCGAGGTGCCCGGTGTTTATGTTTCCGTGGAGGGGATCAAGCCTGAGGTTGAGGAGGCGGGGTTTGCCCGTGACACGCTGGAAGCCGACGTGGAGGAAACGCTCCAAAAGGCCGAGATCAAGGTGTTGACCAGGGAGGCCATGCTCCTCACACCGGGAAAACCCACACTCGAGGTGCGTGTCACAATCGTGGGGCCCAATGCGGGCCTGTATGCCTACACGCTTGCGGTGGGGCTGTCTCAGGAGGTGATGCTCGAGAGGGACACGAACATAAA
>CAZSUQ010000502.1:0-4611 GCA_964609935.1 uncultured Thermodesulfobacteriota bacterium
GACCTGGAACAAAAGCCGCTCACCGAGCTGCCGGACGACAGCCCGGCCGTGGCGGCCGCTAGGGGGATCATGGAAACCATGAAAATCCTGGGGTAGAAAGCGGAGAAAATTGACGGATATCACGAGCTTGGATAAAATGATCATCTTTCTTCCAGCCTGTTGGATTCTTTCTTCTTTTGCACGACCATTCGTCCGTCATCCCGATTTTTCGGCATTTACGAGCTGTTTGATTCATACATCCAAACCCGTTTGAAGAGGAGGTGCCAGGATGCCAGTAGAAGTCCCGAAGGTTTCTTATACGGGAAAGATCAAGGAAATCCCCCTTGGGGATCCTGCGAAAAAACTGTCCGTGGGGGGAGACGAAGCCTATCCCTTCTACTCCTTTGAAGGAGGCTTTGCCAATCCTCCGCGCGTGGCCATGGATGTTCCGGACGTGCCGCCGGAGGAAGCCGCGGAGACGCTCAAAAAGCATTTCGGAGATGTTTGGAACGATCCGGCTGCCTGGGCACAGAAATGCGTGAAGGAGTACGGGGCGGAGATGATCGACCTGGAACTGGTCAGCACAGACCCCAACGGCCTGAACCGTTCCCCGGAGGAAGCCATCGAGGTGGTGAAAAAGGTGGCCGATGCCATCGATGTTCCCCTCATTGTTTACGGCACCGCCAACGTGGAAAAGGATTCCGAGGTTCTTCGCCAGATCTGCGAGGCGTGTGAAGGAAAGCACCTCCTCGTCGGACCGGTGCAGGAGGGGAACTACAAGAAGATCGGCGCCGCGGCCATCGCTTACCATCACACGGTCATCGCCAACAGCCCCATTGACATCAACCTCGCCAAGCAGCTCAACATCCTCCTCGGCAATCTCGGCGTGCCGGAGCAGCAGATCCTGATCGACCCCACCACCGGTGCACTGGGATACGGGATCGAATACTCCTACTCGGTCATGGAAAGAATCCGCATGGCCGCCCTTGTCCAGGAAGACGACAAGCTGCAGCTCCCCATGATCTGCAACGTGGGCAGGGAGGTCTGGAAGACAAAGGAAGCCAAGCTCTCGACAGAGGAGGCTCCCGAGCTTGGAGATCCCGAGAGCAGGGGAATCCTTCTGGAGGCCATTACAGCGGAAACCCTTCTGATGGCAGGGGCCAACATCGTGATTCTCCGGCACCCGGAAAGCGTGAAGCTGATCAAGAAGCTCATCCAGGATCTTTCCTAGCCGTTTCAGAAAAAACGGGGATTTCGATATCGCAGTTTCTTTTTATCGTTGGTCGGATTCATCAAAGGCATTCAATTCAAGATAAGGAGCAGAAGCCATGTCAAAGATCATCGCATCCGCAGGGATTCGAGGCGCGCATACGATCATCAACCGCGTCGACGAGAAGTGGAAAAAGGCCATGGACCAGTACGGCGGGAACCAGGAAGTGGCGTATCCGAACACCGGATACTATCTTCCCATCATTTACGGAATCACCGGCTTCCCGGTCAAAACGCTGGAAGACATGAAGAAGGTTCTGGACCAGTGCAAGGAACTGCTTCCGCCCATTCCTCAGGACACCCACCACCTGCCCTACCTCGGACCCGTCCTGGACGCGGGCATGGCCACCTTCTTCGCCGAAGAGTGCGAGGAGGCCATCCGATACATCGACAACCCGGATTTCTACCTGCCGGCCGAGGACCCGGACGACGATCACTTCTGGCTGGGCGCTGCGGACGACATCATCATGCGGAAGCGCGGCGTCGAGTTCGTGGACGGAACGGCTCCCGGTTTTGCCGCGATCCTGGGGTCCGCCCCGTCAAAAGAGATCGCCTCGAAAATCGCACTTGAACTCCAGCAGAAGAACCTGTACGTCTTCATGGCCTCTGAATGGAACGGCACATCGTTTGCCCAGCAGCTCGTTGACGCGGGCGTTCAGATCGGATGGAACACGCGCCTTGTGCCCTTCGGCCCCGACTCCAGCGCCACGGTCTTTGCCATCGGGTTCGCCACCCGTGCGGCCATGAGCTTCGGCGGGGTCAAGCCAGGCGATTACAAGAGCATCCTCTCCTACAACAAGGACCGCGTCTTTGCCTTTGCCCTGACCTTTGGCGAAGTGAACGACGAGTGGTATGCCAACGGCGCGGGCGCCATCAATTACGGCTTCCCGGTGATCGCGGACACGGACATCCCGGAGATCCTGCCCACCGGTAACTGCACCAACGAGCACGTGGTCTCCCAGATCCCGCACGACCAGATCGTGACCAAGGCCATCGAGGTTCGCGGGCTCAAGGTCACGGTGGCCGAGGTTCCGGTGCCGGTTGCCTACGGTCCCGCCTTTGAGGGCGAGCGCGTGCGAGGCGAGGACATCTACGCAGAGATGGGCGGCGGAAGGACACTGGCCGTGGAGCTTGTGGAAATGGCGGACATGAACGAGATCGAGGACGGCAAGATCGAGGTGGTGGGCCAGGACCTGAAGGACCTCGAGCCCCCGGCCAAGATCCCGCTGGCCATCACGGTCAAGGTCGCGGGCAGGAAGATGCAGGAGGACTTCGAGCCGATCCTCGAGCGCCAGATCCATCACCTGATCAACTACGCCCAGGGCACCATGCACATCGGACAGCGGGACATCGCCTGGGTCCGGATCGCCAAGGCCGCTGTTGACAAAGGCCTTGAGATGAAACACATCGGCTCCATCCTTCACGCCAAGTTCCACCAGGACTTCGGCAGCATCCTGGACAAGGTGCAGATCACGATCTACACGGAACAGGACAAGGTGGAGGAAATCACGGCAAAAGCCCGCGAGATCTACAAAAAGCGGGATGAGCGCGTGGAAGGCATGACCGACGAGGCCGAGGAGACCTACTACTCCTGCACGCTCTGCCAGTCCTTTGCACCCACGCACGTGTGCGCCATCAGCCCGGAGCGGACAGGCCTCTGCGGTGCCTACAACTGGCTCGACTGCAAGGCCAGCTTTGAGATCAACCCCACGGGCCCCAACCAGCCCATCGAGAAGGGCAAGTGCCTGGATGAGCGTCTGGGCCGGTTCGAGGGGATCAACAACTTCGTTTACAAGGCCTCCCGACAGAAGATCGAGGGCTACAACCTCTACAGCATCATGGAAGACCCCATGACCACCTGCGGGTGCTGCGAGGCCATCGCCGCCCTGCTCCCCATGTGCAACGGCATCATGACCGTGGACCGGGACTTCAAGGGCGAAACACCCTGCGGAATGAAGTTCACCACCCTGGCCGGCACCATCGGCGGAGGCGTGAGCTCACCCGGCTTCGTGGGTCACAGCAAGTACTACATCACCCAGAGGAAGTTCATCAAGGCCGACGGCGGAATCTTCCGGATGGTGTGGATGCCCAAGCGGCTCAAGGACGAGATCATGCCGAGGCTGAAGATCCTTGCCGAAGAGTTGGGCGACCCCGACTTCCCGAACAAGATCGCCGACGAAACCGTGGGGATCACCGAAGAAGAGATTCTGCCATGGCTCGAGGAGAAAGGGCATCCGGCACTGACCATGGACCCGATCATGTAATACGCTGAAAAGAGGGGATCTCAAGGTGCGCCGCGCCCCTTCGGGCGCGGCGCACCCAACCGGATAAGGAGGAACAAAAACATGGCCATGACAGGGATTCAAATCTTTAAACTCTTGCCAAAGACCAACTGCAAGGAGTGCGATTTTCCCACTTGCCTGGCCTTTGCAATGGCTCTGGCATCCGGAAAGACAGAGCTGGACAAGTGCCCGCACGTTTCCGAAGAGTCCAAGGCGGTCCTCGCCGAATCCTCTGCACCCCCCATCCGCACCGTGGAGATCGGCACCGGCGACGACGCGCTCAAGGTGGGCGGCGAGCTCGTGCTCTTCCGTCACGAAAAGACCTTTTACAACCCTGCGGGACTGGGTGTTCTGGTCACCGATGCAATGGCTGACGACGAGGTCCAGCAGAAGGTGGAAAACCTGAACAAGCTCGAGTTCGAACGGGTGGGCCTCATGCTGAAGCCCGACCTGGTTGCATGCAAGTGCGCCTCCGGCGACGCAGCCAAGTTCGAAGCGCTCGTCAACAAGGTCAAGGACAAGACGAGCCGGAACCTGGTCATCATGGCGGACAGCGTTGACGCCCTGAAGGCCGGCGTCAACGCGGCAAAGGACCGCAAGCCGCTGATCTATGCGGCCACCAAGGACAATGCAGACGAACTGGCCGAACTGGCCAAAGAAACCGGATGCCCGCTGGCCGTGAAAGGGGCGAACCTGGACGAGGCCGTCGAGGTCTCTGACAAGCTGGTCAAGGCCGGCCTCAAGGACCTGGTGATCGATTCCGGGTCCAGGGACGTGAAGACCCTTCTCGGGGACCAGGTGGCCATCCGGCGCCTCGCCCTGGAGAAGAAATTCGCTCCACTGGGCTTCCCCACCATCACCTTTCCGTGCGAGATGGCCGACGACATCAAGCTGGAAACGCTGTATGCATCTCTGCTGATCAACAAGTATGCCGGGATCATCATCCTGAGCGACGTACAGGGAGAGAACCTGTTCCCCCTGCTGGTCAACCGGTTGAACATTTACACCGACCCGCAGCGACCCATGGCCACCAAGGAAGGCATCTACGAGATCGGCACACCCGACGAGAACTCCCCGGTCA
>CAZSUQ010000503.1:0-4598 GCA_964609935.1 uncultured Thermodesulfobacteriota bacterium
GTGGTCGGGGCTCTACAGGCCGAACAGCGGGGACCCCGGCCAGGCCTCCATCCTGTATGTAGGCTCGTCGGTTCCGGAGGTTTGCTACCGGCGCGACTTTCTCACCGCCGGTCTCGTGGACCGGGTCGTCCAGCAGGTTTCTTCCACTGCGTGTGATGCAGAGTACAGCGGGTGTGAGCATCCGGGAATCACGGCGGAGGCCCTGAAGTTCTGTTTCCACGAGCAGGTGACCATGGTGGTTCAGCAGCTGCGTCTGGAAAACATTCACAATTACCTTGAACTGCCGGAGGGGGCACGCGTGCAGAGTGTGCAAATCGTGGCCCAGCCGGCCGTTCTTCCCTCCTCGCTGCTGAGGGCCGCCTGAGAAGAGAGGAAAGAAACTCACAATCCATCCATGGCAGCCGTCCTGCCGCGCGCAGGATGGCTGCCTGAAAGTCCAAAGGAGGTGGATCATGTTGGAAGAACATCGGAGAAACAGGGAGAGGGTTGGGCCAAGGCCGCCGAGGACCGGGAGTGGGCTCGGGCGGGACGGGACGCAGGGAAGCATGGTGACCGTGTGTCACGGACCTTACAGTGAGACGCTTCCTGTGGCGGAGATGACCGTGGGGGCGATTCGTGCGCGTTTCAGTGACCGGCTCGACATCGACCCTGAAAGCACGGCGATCGTGGACGGGCATGAGGTGGGGGAGGGCACCACGGTGGGAGCGGGGCAGTGTCTGACCTTTATTCGAAAGGCCGGGGAAAAGGGGGTATGAGAAGAGGATTCAGCCTGTGAGAAGCCGGATTGGAGGATCCCATGGTTCAAAAAACACCAGAGAAGCAGAACAACGAGGAAGTCGTCATCAAGGGCAAACAGGTCTGCGCGACTTCCCCTGAAGGACAGCGTGCCTGCATCGACCTGGAAAGGTTCATCCAGGTTGTGGTCCGGCTTCTCGGACAGGCTCCCCAGGGCGACTGTATCCTGCCGGACGGCGTCAAGCTGGAGAAGACCAGGGGGCCTATCACCGTGTGGGTTTACGAACGGCCCCCCCAGGTCTACAGCCTGAAGTGGATCGCAGGCGATTCACCCGCCCCCTTTGGCAAGGAAACAAAGTACCGGACGGTCAGGATTGCTCTGCCGTACCTGCTCGTGCTTGCCGTGTTCGAGCGGGGCGCAGGGGACCACCTCATGCTGTCTCACCGAAACGAGTGTTTCTTCCTGAATGCTCCGCTCAAGAGCCCGCAGGACAAACTGTTTTACCCGGCCCTGTTGAACTGCTCCAAGTTCGAGCCTCAGGAAGGGCATCCCCTCTCCTGGATCTGCACGGCCAAGCTGGACGTGAGGTCCCTGGCCCTGGAGAAAGACCACAACAGGCGCATGCGTGAGAGCCTCCGTGCGCTTCTCCACTGCCTGCTGGAGACCGGTTATAACCAGTCAAGCGAACACAACGAGGAATCGAGCTGGTTTACGGAATCCACGGGCGTGGACCCCAGGGTCTCAACCGTGGAGAAGTGGGAGCGGGCCACGGCAAAGGATCCCCTGTTCGTCCTGGATGTTCCCTGGCTGGAGACAGGGTTTTCACTCGATGGGGTGATCGAGCGCATCTTTCAGAACGTGGGCCTCACCTCCGGAAAGGTGTGTACGGCAGAAGACGTCAAGCGCATCGTGTTCAACAACCATTCCCGCAGGAGGATGAGAAAGGGGCCTCACATGCCCCTGTTCGATTTCGTGGAGTGAAATGACATGAGTTTTCCTGACGAGAGTCTTTATACACCGATCTATATCAAGACAAGCGGTGACATGGATTGGCCCGAAGACGAGGTGTTTTATGTGTTGTCCTCCAGCGGGCTCTATCTCGGCCGAAATTACCTTTTCTACAAGAGCGTCGTGCCCGCACGCAGCTGGCCTGCAGAACTCGCCGGGCAAGGGACGGTTCTCGAGCCTCGCTACCCCAAGGTTTCACAGAGCCTCATGGAGTGGGCCGTAGGGTTCTTTGCGGAAGTTGGGCGGACGTATGGAGCGGAAGCCTCCGTGGTACTCGTGTGGGACGAGCGCCTGAAACGGGTTCGCCTGTTTGTTCCGGAGCAGCGATGCACCGTGTACAGGGGATGGAAAGGGCAGGTCTATCCGGTGGGGGTCCACTACAACCTGCCGGTTCAGATTCCGGAAGGATGGGTCATCTTCGGGGATATCCACAGCCACGTGGATGGGGCGGCCTTTGCTTCGCACACGGACAAGCAGGACGAGTCACACAGGCCGGGTCTGCACATCGTCGTAGGCAGGATCTGGGACGAACCGCCGGAGTTTCACGTAGAGGCCATTGTGGATGGTGTGAGGTTCCCTCTGGACCTTGACCAGGCGGTAGAGGGATATGAGAGGCGTCGCAACAAGATCTCCGGGAGGTGGCTGGACAAGGTGGAAATCGAATCCTACGAGAATTACTGGGATTACTGGGCAAGCTCTCCCTCCCCGCACAAGAACTGGTACACAGGGAAGAAAAAGCAGAATGCAGGAGGAAGCAAGGATGCAACAACGGGGGGAACAACCTGGAGCAAAGGGGACGGTAAGGGCTGAGCCGGCGGCAAAGGGCAAACCTGCCCTGGTGCCTGATCTGGAGGAGAACTCCTCGGTGAAGATCATCGGCCTCGGAGGCGTGGGGGGCATTGTGGCCCGTTACCTTGCCATGTTCCTCGGTTCCCTTGGCCGTGCCCTTCGCCTGGTCCTTGTGGACGGTGACTCCTTTGAGCCCTCCAACACGAACCGGATGTTTTTCTCAGAATGCGGCAACAAGTCGGAGGTCCTGCGGGAGGATCTGCTGGAGAGGTTCACGGATTCTCCCCTTTCCCTGATCGCTGTGCAGGAATACGTCACGCAGGAGAACATCAGCCGGCTGATCCGGAACAAGGACATCGTGATCCTTGCCGTGGACAACCACTCCACGCGCAAGCTGGTGAGTGAGTTCTGCACGAACCACCTGGAGGACGTGTGTCTGATCTCCGGGGGGAATGACGGGGTGGGAAAGGATGCTTCCGGCCGCCAGACGAGAGGGACCTACGGCAACTGCCAGATCTACATCCGCAGGGAGGGCCGTGACCTGAGCCCGGCCCTTACGAAGTATCACCCGGAGATCCGTGAACCGGGGGACAGCAGCCCTGCAGAGGAGAGCTGCACAGACCTGGTGAAGTCGGTTCCCCAGATTCTATTTGCAAACCTGGCCGCAGCATCAGCCATCCTGAATGCATTCTGGCTCACGTGCTGCACGGCGCTTCATTACAGCGAGCTGTCTTTTGACATTGCGGATGGGCTGATGCGGCCCATGTCCCTGCCGGCGCCGGAGTTCGACACATAACCGCGACTATTCCACGGCTCCGACCATCGCGGTGTAGATGGCACCGTCTGCAGGGTGGTTGGAATATCCTCGGATATTGCAGGTTTGCACGTTGCAGGTGATGGAAATCTGCCCGTCTCCAGGGACCGATGCCGTATTGAACAGGTCCAGTCCGCTGAAGTAAGGGCTTTCTGACTCGCGTGGTGCTCCCACGGAGTGCAGCGCGTCCCATGCTCCGGGAATGGCCGCCAGGTTTGCGGGGCGGGCCAAATCGTCCGCTACATCCAGGTCGCCGTCACCTTCGAAATCTGCGGTACCGCTTTCCCTTGATGCAACGGTGATCATCCAGTTCTGCAGCTCGCTTTTGGATGATGAGCATGCCTCGATGACGGCGCGTGCCCTGGCTTTTTTCTGCATACCCAGGAAGTTCGGGATGGCAATGGTGGACAGAATACCAATGACTGCCACCACGATCATCAATTCCGTCAAGGTGAAGCCCTGTTCTCTTAGAAGGGTCCGTCTCATGGCGTCGTCTTCCCCTGAATCTGTTTATGGGTCACGTGAAAACAGAATCTGAATCACCTGCAAACAGAATTCTGCAATGGCCGTGCCATGTGCACTCCTGCCGGCATCTATCCCTGCCTTCATTCCTGGGCGGGTTGCTGCAATGATGGCGAATTTCTGGAATGTCAAATGATTTCAGCGGGTTGGGACAGAACTCGTCCTTGAGGTCAAGAGGCAGCCTCCCTGTGGAAAGGAGCCTTTGTCACTGCCATCCACACCGGGGAAGTGACGAAAAATTTTGAAGGGATCGCAAAAAACGGCTCAAAACGGGCGTTGCAGCAAAGGCCTTTCAAGCCGCAGCAGGTGGTTCGTTCAACATCCCGGCTAGTTGCCGCCGCCGAGCTTTTCCAGCCTTTTCGAAGCCTTTGTCGCCTTTTTGTCAGAGGGATATTTTTCTATGAGCATCTGGTAGCAGGATGTGGCCTTGACAGGATCCTTCACCCTCATCTCCCACATGTAGCAGGCGTCATAGAAGCGGCCGGCAGCCTTTTCATCCACGGGGTATGTCTGTGCGATTTCCTCGAGGGCTTCCGCAGCTTTGGCATGATTCCCGGCTCTCTTGTAGATGTCCGCGATGTCCACCAGCGCCTTCTTGGCCCTGGGATCACCGGCGTATTTCTGGATGAACTCCCTCAAGATCAAAACCGCTGCCTCCGGGTCTTCCAACTCGTACCTCTGAATCTTGGCGATGTTCCACAGGGCGTCCGGTGCTTTTGGGCTGGTTGT
>CAZSUQ010000504.1:0-1936 GCA_964609935.1 uncultured Thermodesulfobacteriota bacterium
GGAATCCGCGTAAAGCCCGATGGAATCCATGTATGCGTAGGCGTCGAAGTTGATGATGTCCACACCTGCCTCCACCATCAGGCTCCAATCCGTATTGGCACAGCAGTGGCTTCCCACAAGGAAGCCGGAGGATTGCACCTGGGAGAAAACGTTTCGTAGGGTTGAGACGGCCTCCTGCCGGGAAAGGTTGATATAAGCTGCCGACCCAAAGGCCGCCAGGATCGGCTCGTCCACGAAAAGGATTCCGGCCCCTCCACACGGCTTGAGGCGCTCGATTTGCCAGAGTGCCTTCATGGCAATCCCCTTCTGTATGACGTCCGAGAGCGTATCATCGAACAGGGCCGGGAGCCCTTCCTCATCCAGGATGGTCAGGCCGAAGGTCAACGGACCGGTGATCTGACCCTTTACGAAAGGGTTGGGCCTGGACTCCTGGTTGCTCGACAGCCTCTCTAAGAAAGCATAGAAGCCCCTTGCAAAGGATTCGCTCAGGGCAAAAGAGCTCAAATCACCTGTTTTTTCCGCGTTGAAAACATTTTCATAGAAGACCGTCAGCGCCTCCGGATCGGACTCCGGTCGCTTGAAAAAGATCTTGTTCGCTTCATGATCCACATGAAGGCACGGGATCCCCTCGGAGAACTGGGCCATCATGTTCTCCTGGAATCCCAGGGCAGGCAGTTGTGGCCAGCATGGGGCCTGAGGACAGGACTCCAGGATAAGATCCAAGGCGCGTTCCGGGTCCGGATGGGGCATACTCCCGATGGCCAGGGTCATCCCGGACGGCAGGCCGGGGTTCCCTTTGCCCGATGCTGGATTCGACGGCGTATTCGAAGGCTTCATTCCGTGTCCCCTTTCTCAACCTCTATGTTTCCCGAATGATTTATAAGTTAAGGAATCTCCTGCTCCTCCATCCTCTCCATCATCCACCTCCGCACAGTAGACCTGGAGGCCTCATGCGAGCTCGTTCAAGCAATTATGACTTTTCCCAATGGGCTTACGCAAGGGGAAGGCGTCCGCAGGGGCTACATCATACGGTTTTCGCGCATCCACTGCAGGGTCGTTTCCACGGTCTCTCTCAGGGGTGTCCAGCCCACTCCCCACTTGAGGGTTGCTTTCTTGGAGGAGCAGAAGAGTTCAACGTACATCCTCTTGATGATGGAGGCCGAAGGAGAGAAAGAGAGGGGGGTTCCTTTGGTCCTGGCATAGGCATCACCCATCTTGGCGCTGAACAGGGCCAGGGAACGTGGAAGAGGTACGGATAAGGGATTCACTCCCAGGACCGAATCCACCAGGTCCAGAAAGGCATCGTATCTCACGTTCTCTGACCCAACGATGTACCGTTCGCCCGGCACGCCATCCTCCATGGCAAACAGGTTGATCCTTGCCACGTCTTCTGCATCGGAGATGAGGGTGCCCCCATGGGGTGTTAACCGGGTCATGAAGCTTGAGAACTGCAGCAAGGCCCTGCTGAGGGTGGGTTTCATGTTTCCCGGTCCCACCAGGAGGCCGGGGTTCAAGATCACGATTTCAAGACCTTTTTCGAGAAAATCATCCACCAGGGATTCCGCTTCCTTTTTTGAATCCACATAGGGATCTTCCAGGTACTCCAGGTTATAGGGGGTTGTCTCCTCCACAGGATCTTCCTGGGACCCTTCACCGATGGTGTACGCCGAGCTCGTGTAAACGATGCGGCGGATGCCCCACTCCAAAGCGGCAGTAAAAACGTTGTTGGTGCCCTGGACATTTATCTCTCGGTAGGCTTCCGGGGCACAGTAGCCAAAGGGATTCCTCTCCTCGCAGTGATAAACCTCCTTGCAGTCCTTCATCGCCTGGCGAAGGGCGTTCAGGTTCGTTGTGTCCCCGTAGTCCCGCTCGAGAGGGAAGTCCGAGAGAATTTCATTGAATTTGTCGTTGTTTCGCAGGATGACCCTGATCGTTT
>CAZSUQ010000504.1:1946-4574 GCA_964609935.1 uncultured Thermodesulfobacteriota bacterium
CCCTTTATCAGAAGGGCACGAATCAGGTTGAAACCCATGATGCCTGTGGCGCCTGTGACGAAGACAGGAGTAGACATGATCGATCCCGGGAAGCGATCGGGGATGGAGCGTACCAGGCGTTCCATCTGCTGAAACAAAAAAACGATACGAGTCAACTGTTTATACTTAATATAGTAAATTAGCAGGACCTTGTTGACAAGTAGACAGAAGACGTCTTTTTTTACAAAAGCGAAAGCAGAATTACGAGATTTTCTGAGAAATACACGCAAAACCGGTATACGTTGAACGCCCATTGCCAGAGGTCCCTGCGAGATTCCCGCTCTTCTTTCAAGGATATTCAACAGTTACCACTCTTCTTCTTCCCGGCAAAAAAAGAATCCGCCGGGAAGCTGTTCTGGCATTCATCTTGCTCCTCTTTCATCCTCTTGAGATTCATCTTCAAAGGGAAAAGGGGAGCCATCCATGCTGCAAAGGTGGGTTGTACGAGCTGTCTTGAATGCCTTGATCCTGTCCGGGATTCTGGGAGGAACGGCCGAACCGGTATATTCGGATGTTTATGTACACGAAAAATTCATCACCTTCGAATGGGCTCCGGCGGCCGGATCGGTGGATTACTATTCTATTCTGACCTCTGAGAACGATGAGCCGTATCGCAAGATGCTGGAGGTCCAGGCCCCGGCCAATAATCAAGCTGTCCGTGGCGTACTCCTGCTCAGGGATCTTTCCAGCTACCGGGTCATGGTACAGGCAGTCTCCGATACGTTCGGCATCGGGCCTTTTTCAAACCCTTCAGAGAGGATCAGGGTTTTCTTGAACGGGACCGAGACGGATACCGATGGGGATGAGATTCCAAACGAGTGGGAAGAGTCGTTCGGCCTGGATCCGTTTGACCCAACCGACGGAGGATCGGATGCGGATGCAGACCTCCTCTCCAATCTGGAGGAGTATCTCCACGGCACGGATCCATTGGATCCGGATTCCGATCATGATGGAATCGTGGATGGTGATGAGGTCCAGTCAGGCATGAATCCTCTGAACCCTCTGGACAATGTTCCTCGGGCGAATGCAGGGCCGAATCTCTCGAGGACCACCGGACAGCTGGTTGTGCTGGACGGATCGAAAAGCTGGGACCCGAATGGAGACCCCCTCACCTACCGGTGGGAACAGACGGCAGGCCCCCTTGTCCCGATGCATGGGGCGGTCATTTCCGCATGCGAATTTGTGGCTTTTGAGCCGGGCCAGTACAGTTTTGGCCTCGTTGTTTCAGACGGCAAGGCGGAAAGCCAGATGGATAGGGTCCAGGTATGGATTTCAAGGGATTCGGCAGGCCCTGTGGCCAGGGCCGGCCGGGACTTTCTTGCACAGCGGGCAGGCCCTGTCATCCTGGATGGAACGGAAAGTGGAGGGCAGGGCGGCGACTCCCTCTCCTATTCATGGGAGCAGGTGGACGGGCCGTTGGTCACGCTGTCCGATCCTGAGGATCCCAGGCCCGCATTCCAACCGGTTGACCCGGGGTTCTATACCTTTGAGCTCGTCGTTCACAACGGTACCCAGGCGAGTTCCCCTGATTACGTGGTCGTAAACGTGGTGGACGAACTGGTCCCGGGAGACATCTTCCCCCGGGAGAATCTCGACGGAAGCCTGAACTTCCTGGATCTCACGCTCTGGTGGTTTTTCTTCCTGCAGATCCTGGAGCCCACGGGGGAAGAATTCTTTGCCATCGATGTGGCGCCCATGAGCATTCTTTCAGAGGAAGGGAACGAGCTCCTGATCCGCCTGGAACCGGACGGTCAACTCGGCCCGGAGGATGGCGAACTCCTGAGCGATATCTCCAAGGGGATCTTCCGTGTGATCGGGTGGGAGTTTGCCCTGGATTAACGACTGCCCCGGAGGGTTCGCCTCCCGGGTCCTTTCACGGGCCGGGTTTACTCTTCAAGGAAGGTGCTCGAGATCATCTCCTGGGCCATGATCGGGTCCTCCAATCGAACGGCAACCCCCTTCAGACCCGGGTAATACCGGTTGATCCACTTGATCACGCCCCGAACCACATCCGCACATCCCAGGCAAGGGGACGACAGGATGATGTTTTCGGAGGAAGGCGCAATGGTGTCCCCCCGGCTTCTTCGGCATTCGTCCAGGTAGGACTTCGAATACAGTGTGAACAAGTATCGATAGGTGTCCGGAGGGTCGGTCAAACCGAAAACATCGCCCCATGGAGCCGATTCCTGGATCCCCTCCAGGATCGTATTGCAGAAGACCGGCAACTCCTCGGGCTTCAGCCTGAGGAGGCGAAGTGCGTTTGAAAAGGCATGGGAACTCGACCCGTAAAGCATATCCTCCCGAAGCCCCTCTGACTCCTTGAACTCCGCCAGGGCTCGATCCAGTTCCATGTCCATCTCCATGCTCGGGGTGAGGATGATTTTTTTCTCTTGCCTCGAGGATGGATTCTGTTCTATGTGCTTGTTAGGAAAGCGAATCACGTCAGCCATCTTTTCCCCTTTCCTGAAGCCGTTGATGAGGGACCGCCCAGGAGATGCGGTAGCTTGCTTTGATCGCCCTGTCAGGAGAAGAACAAGAATGATTCCGGGCAGATACTCCAGAATAGAAAGAAATGATAGCAACAAAAAA